>JAOAHW010000130.1 GCA_026415015.1 Syntrophorhabdaceae bacterium | reverse complement strand
AGATGTGTATAAGAGACAGGGATTAGAATGTTTGATATCTTAGACAGGCTAAGAGAAAAGGGCATCCTTGGGATGAACAGGCGTAATGCTGAATACATAATGAAATATAACCCCCGTCCCCTATTCCCCCTTGTAGACAATAAAGTCTTAACCAAGCAACTTGCCCAGAAACATGGAATTCCAACCCCAAAGATATACCAGGTGATTTCGCATCATGGAGATATTAGAGGGCTTAAAAAAAAGCTCAAAGACCACAAAGAGTTTGCCCTAAAACCAGCAAGAGGTTCAGGTGGTAGCGGAATTATACTCATTGTTAATATTAGCGATGAAGGATTTGTCACCCAAAGCAGTGCAATTGTTAATCTTGAATCCTTCAATTACCATATATCGAGTATCCTCTCAGGCATATATTCCCTTGGAGGTCTGCCTGATGCAGCAATAATAGAAAGCCTGATACACCCTGATCCGATTTTTGCAAACGTGACATATAAGGGTGTCCCTGATATAAGGATAATTGTATACAGGGGCATCCCTGTTATGTCAATGACACGCCTGCCTACAAAGGCCTCTGATGGAAAGGCCAATCTCCATAGAGGAGCAATCGGAGTTGGGATAGATATCTCAAAAGGTGAGACCCTCTCTGCAGTCCATGGTTCAAGGATTATAACCCATCACCCTGATACAGGGAATCCTGTCCAGCATATAAAGGTTCCTTTCTGGGAAGATATGCTTTTAATGGCAGCAAAATCCTATGACATGACAGGCCTTGGATACATAGGTGTAGATATGGTTATAGACAGGGATAGGGGGCCTGTGCTCCTTGAGTTAAATGCAAGGCCAGGGTTACAGATACAGGTGGCAAATCAGAATGGATTGTTAAGAAGGCTTGAGCATGTTGACAGGGCACCGGCTGAGATATTTGCTCAGCCTGATACAAGGGTTGCCTGGGCAAAAGATACATTTAATCATTAGTGGTTTAATAGAAAAAGATAAAGCCCATTTCATTTCCAGGGACTCAATTTTAATACCCTTATTCTCCAAAATATGCTATATTGCTTAACAAAAAAAATAGTTAAGGTGGTCAGATGATAGACGAGAAGATTGTTACAAAGGCGATTATTGAGAGGTTTTCAGAAAAGCTCATATCAAATCTTGAGCTTGATGTAGCTGTATGCGGTGCAGGACCCTCAGGGCTTGTGGCAGCATACTTCCTTGCCAAGGCAGGTTTAAAGGTGGCTGTATTCGAGAGAAAGCTATCTATAGGTGGTGGCATGTGGGGCGGAGGCATGATGTTTAACGAAATTGTAGTCCAGGAGGAGAGTAAACACATACTGGACATGCTAAACATCAAGACAATGCCTTATGGATCTGGCTATTACACTGTAGACTCTGTGGAGGCAGTATCAGGGATTTGCTTTAATGCTGTCCAGGCAGGGGCAAAGATATTTAACCTCATAAGCATAGAGGACCTTGTAGTAAGGCAGGACAGGGTTGCCGGGGTTGTTATTAACTGGACAGCCGTAGAGATGGCAGGGCTCCATGTAGACCCCCTCACGATTATGTCAAGGTGTGTTGTTGATTCTACAGGTCACCCCATAGAGGTTGTAAGGGTTCTGGAGAAAAAGATGGATGTAAGGCTTAATACACCTTCAGGGAAGATAGAGGGTGAGAAATCCATGTGGGCTGATGTGGCTGAGACAAAGACCCTGGAGAATACAAAAGAGGTATTCCCTGGTTTATTTGTGGCAGGGATGAGTGCAAATGCTACCTTTGGCTCTTACAGGATGGGCCCTATCTTTGGTGGTATGCTCCTATCAGGGAAAAAGGTCTCTGAGCTCATTATAGAAAAGTTAAAATGAAGAAAATCCTTACCATAGCAGGTTTTGACCCATCAAACGGGGCAGGGATCACAAAGGATATAGAGATATTTCAATCAAAGGGCATACATGGTGTATCAGCACCCACCTGTATAGTAAACCAGGGCCCAGATGGCGTGTCTGAGGTGTCTCCAGTCCCTACTGGGGTGTTCTCAGAGATGCTTGAGGTGGCAAGAGGCATTGATATAGATGCTATGAAAATAGGGGTGCTCTTCAATGAAGACTATGTCCATATGGTTGCTGATTTTATAAAGTCATGGAGCAGACATATACCTGTGGTCCTGGATACTGTCTTTTCATCTAAAAACAAAAAAGAACTTTTAACTGAAAAAGGCATAGAGGCATTGAAAAAAAACCTCCTGCCCCTTGTATCTGTTGTTACACCCAATATTGATGAGACATCTCTATTAACAGGCAATGATATCAAAGACACAAACTCCATGGAGGATGCGGCAAAGGCCATATTTGCCTTTGGGGCAAAATCTGTGGTTGTAAAAGGTGGGCATATAAAGGCCGAACCTATAGACTTGCTTTTTGATGGAAAAGACATGACAAGGTATACAAGGTCAAGGCTTGATAAGGAGATACACGGTACAGGCTGTGTGTTTTCATCGCTTCTTACATCCTATCTATGTCTTGGATACCCCATTAAAGAGGCATTCCATGCTACAGAGGCTCAGCTTAATGACCTACTTGATGAGAGCTATAGGATTACTGATGGAGGCTACCACTATATATCCTCTGGGATTTTAGATTCTTATAAAGGAGAGAGGTGGGAGGTAATACAAGCCCTAAAACAGGCTGCCATGATCCTTGAGATGCTAAACCCCATTGAGTTTGTCCCTGCTGTCCAGATGAATATGGGATTTGCCATAGAGAGTGCAAGGGATGTGAGGGATGTAGCTGCCTTTCCTGGGAGGATATCTGTCCATAATGAAAAAATATTTATAAAAGGCGAGCCCTGTTTTGGTTCTTCGAGCCATGTAGCCCGTCTGATACTGGGTATGATGAGACACTACCCATATTTGAGGTCCTGTGCAAATTTAAGGTTTGATAAGACTATCATAGAGAAGGCAAAAAAAATAGGCATGTCCGTTGTATTTTTTGACAGACAAAAAGAACCAGAGGCCATAAAAGAGATAGAGGGTAAGAGCCTTGATTTTCTATCAGAGCATGCCCTGTTGGGTATAGATGGGCCACCTGATATTATTTATGATGTGGGGGATGTGGGAAAAGAGCCAATGATCAGGCTCTTTGGTAAAAACCCCTTTGAAGTTATTAAAAAGATGGAGATGATGAAACCATGAAAAACCAGATCTTAGAGGCACGTAAAGGCAAGATAACCGATGCCATACTCCAGGTTGCAAAAGATGAGGACATAGATGTAAACACCCTTTGTGGCTATGTGGCAGAGGGAAAGGTCGCCATACTTGCCAATAACAGACACAAGAATTTTACCCCTAAAGGCGTGGGTAAGGGGATGCGTGTAAAGGTAAATGCCAACCTCGGGACATCACCTGAGAAGTCAGACATAAAAACAGAGCTTGAAAAATTAGAGATGGCAAAAAAGGCAGGGGCAGATGCAGTGATGGACTTGAGCACAGGAGGGGACTTAGATAGCATAAGGAGAGAGATAATAGCCCATTCAGGTATACCCCTTGGGACTGTGCCCATATACCAGGCAGCAGTGCAGACTGTGAAAAAGAAAAAGACCATCACAAAAATGGACCCTGATGAGCTCTTTGATGTCATAGAGAAACACGGACAGGATGGAGTAGATTTCATAACAGTCCACTGCGGAGTAACACAGAGGTCTTTAGAGAGATTAAAACAACAGGGGAGGATAACAGGGATTGTAAGCAGAGGTGGTGCATTCCTTGCAGAATGGATCATAGTAAACAAAAAGGAAAACCCCCTCTATGAACAGTATGATAGGCTTCTTAAGATTGCAAAGAAATACGACATGACCTTAAGCCTCGGCGATGGCCTGAGACCTGGCTGTATAGCCGATGCAACAGACAGGGGACAGATAGAAGAGCTCATAATACTCGGAGAGCTATGTTCTGAGGCAATAAAACAAGGTGTCCAGGTTATGATAGAGGGTCCTGGTCATGTACCCATCAACCAGATTGAAACCAATATTGTCCTCCAGAAGAGGTTATGCAATGATGCACCCTTTTATGTATTAGGCCCTGTTGTCACAGACATTGCACCTGGTTATGACCATATCACATCTGCCATAGGTGGCGCCCTTGCTGCCTATTATGGTGCTGACTTTCTATGTTATGTGACCCCATCAGAACACCTTGGCCTGCCAGAGCCACAGGATGTGAGAGATGGTGTTATAGTCACAAGGATAGCTGCCCATGCAGCAGACCTGGCAAGGGGAAACAAGGCTGCCTTTAAGATGGACGAGGCCATGTCCATATATAGAAAGGCCCTGGACTGGGAGGGACAGATAAAGTGCGCTATTGACCCTGAAAAGATAACAGACTTCAGAAAAGGTAGAGAACTCCACAATGATGTATGCAGTATGTGCGGGGAATACTGCTCCATGAAGCTTGTTAAGGATTATTTTAAAAAGAGATAATTATTCAGGTAATGAAAAACCCCCTGTCCTGGCAGATAACCATCTATACTGTTACATCATTAACAAGCCAGATAAAACGCCTCATCAATAATCAGTTCAGAGATATACTCGTAGAGGGCGAGATATCCAACTTCAAACTCTATCCATCAGGACATGTCTATTTTACCCTGAAGGATGACCAGTCTATAATCAAGGCGGTTATGTTCAATTTTTACGGTAGATACTCTGAGGATATGTTCAGGGATGGCACATCTGTTATATGTAAAGGCAGGGTAGATGTATATGAAAAAAGGGGCGAATACAGGCTTATTGTGGATGGCCTTGAGGTAAAGGGTATAGGCCTCCTCCAGCTCAAATTCCAGATGCTCAAAGAAAAACTCTTGAGAGAGGGCATATTTGATGAGGCAAAGAAAAAGTTGCTGCCTCTTCTTCCCCAGAGAATAGGTATCATAACCTCCCCTGCAGGGGCAGCCATAAGGGATATGTTAAAGATAATATTCCAGAGATACCCAAACATGTCTGTTCTTATCTACCCTGTGAAGGTCCAGGGTGATGAGGCCTGTTATGAAATAGCAGAGGCCATAGCATACCTCAATATGACAAGGGAGGTAGATGTAATCATCATAGGTCGTGGGGGAGGCTCTTTAGAGGACCTGGCACCCTTCAATGAAGAGGTTGTGGCAAGGGCAATATATGCATCCCTGATACCTGTAGTATCAGGGGTAGGCCATGAGGTAGATTTTACCATAGCTGACCTTGCCGCTGATGTGAGGGCACCTACACCTACTGCTGCAGCAGCCATTGCTGTCCCTGAAAAAAAAGAACTAAGCGTCCTTATAAACCAATTGAAGGAGAGTCTTATCCAGTCCATGAGGGATATACTGGAGAGAAAGAGGTTTTCCTTGTATCAGGGCATGATGGAGTTAAAGGACAGAAGGGATTTTATCGTCTCATACAGGATGTATCTTGATGAGCTTTTGAATAATATGTCTCACCATCTCTCTGTATTCCTGTTAAATAAAAGACAGGCCTTTCAAGGCCTTGTCCAGAGGCTTTATGACTTAAACCCTGACAATATCCTCAAAAGGGGATACAGCATTGCCCAGAGGGCAACAACAAAAGAGGTCATATATGATAATAGGCAGGTATCCCTAAATGAGGCAATACTGTTAAGGTTACATAAGGGTATTTTAGGCTGTGAGGTAAAGGATATTATCGACAAAGAGACCTAAATGTGTCAATTTTATTCTTGAATCTTCACTATAAACTGTTATAATACAAAGACATAAATGCGTATCCTATGTCTTGATGTGGGTGATAAAAAGATAGGTATTTCTGTTTCTGACCCTACCATGTCTATTGCCCAGGGTCTGAAGGTCTACAAAAGGGTATCGCTTAAAGAAGACATCCAAGAACTCAAAAAGATAATGGATGAATATGATGTGAGGGAGCTTGTAGTGGGATTACCAAAAGACCTAAGTGGCTCCATAGGGAAAAGGGCCAAAGGTGTCCTTGATTTTGTAGATGCCATAAAGGCAAAGACCTCTGTCCCTGTTGTCCTATGGGACGAGAGGTTTAGCACAAATGAGGCGCACAGGGTCTTTGACATGGCATCGGTAAAACACATGAAGAGAAGACCTTTTCTCGACATGATGGCAGCCCAGATAATACTCCAGGGGTATCTTGATGCAAAAAGCTCAAAATAGGTTCATCATTGCCATATCTATTGTCTTTTTTTTGATAACCCAGACAATAATACTTGCAAGTGTACCAAACCACATAGAAAAACAGAAGGTAAATATAGTTGTAGCAAGCGGTACAAGCCTCAAGGGCATATCAGAGATACTGAAGCAAAACGGGGTTATAAGCTCCAGATACCTCTTTCTTTTGTGCTCTATGCTATATAGGGGCAGGCTCATTGCTGGTGAATATGAGCTGTCAAAGGATATGTCCACCATGGAAGTGGTGAGAAAGATGGGCAATGGTGAGAGAAAGATATATGTCTTAAAGATTATAGAGGGTCATAATATATATAATATTGCTGAAAGTATCGACAAGGCAGGAATAATAAAGGCGGATGAGTTTCTTAAGATAGCAAAGGACCCTGCATTTATTAGTTCCCTGGGCATAAAGGCAGAGACCATCGAGGGGTATCTCTGCCCAGAGACCTATTTTTACAGCAGGGAGATAGAACCAGAAAGATTCATAGGCAAGATCGCAAAAAAGACACTTGCTATTTTCGAGGCAGAGGATATAAAAAATAGGATGACAGATATGGGTCTTGATGTCCACAAAACCCTTACCATAGCCTCTATGATAGAAAAAGAGGCGAGAGTGAGGGATGAGAAACCCCTTATATCTGCTGTGTTCCACAACAGATTAAAAAAGGGTATGTCCCTTGACTGTGATCCCACTATCATCTATGGCACAGGCAGATTTGATAAACCCATTACAAAAACAGATATACTAACATATACACCTTACAACACTTACAGATTTAAGGGTCTACCAAAAGGACCAATATGCAATCCTGACCTTGGCTCCATAAAGGCAGCATTGAATCCAGCACCTGTTGATTATCTCTACTTTGTATCAAAAAATGATGGAACCCATGTCTTTTCCAAGGACATGAGAGAACATAACCGCTTTGTTTATTTGTATCAGCGAGCAAGAAAACAAAAAAACCATTTGTGAAGGAGGGATTTATGGCAAAAGATGTTGCAGTGATTGGTGTGGGCCAGAGCAATTTTGTAAGGGGATATGAAGGCTCCATCAGGGAATTGGCTTTTGAGGCATTCAGAGAGGCAATGCAGGATGCAGGCATAACCACAAAGGATGTAGACGCCTCTGTATTCTGTTCAGCCCCTGAATACGACAAACAGAGGTCACCTGCTGGGGTGCTGGCAGAGTATCTGGGACTGATACCTCAGCCTACATTTTATGTAGAGACAGTCTGCTCCTCAAGCAGCACAGGTGTAAAGGTTGCATACAGCATGATTAAGTCAGGTCTCCACGATGTGGTTGTTGTCCTTGGCTTCCAGAAGATGTCAGAGATTACATCTGCCGAGTCACAGGAGAGGATGGGACGTGGTGCAGATATCCAGTGGGAGGCACCCTTTGGAACCATGATGCCAGCCTATTATGCCCTTTATGCCCAGGCATATATGGCAAAAAACGGCCTCACCCATGAAGACCTGATGAATGTAAGGATAAAGTCAGGAACTTACGGACAGATAAATGATAGGGCTGTATACAGAAAGGGTGTCAAGGCATCGGATTTTGACCCTAATAACCCTGATGCAAGGATGGCTGCACCTGTGGCATGGCCCCTCAGGGTTGGTGATGCATGTGCAAATGCAGACGGTAGCTCCTGCATAATCCTTGCAAATGCAGAAAAGGCAAAGGCCTTTTCAAAGAAACCTGTCTGGATCCTTGGTATAGGTGCTGCCTCAGAGGCAGTAAATATGGCAGCAAGGCCTGATTTCTCTAAGGGTCTAAGCGTGGGTTACAGGGCAGCAGAACAGGCATACAAGATGGCAGGGATTAAACCCAGTGATGTAAAGGTTGCTGAGGTCCATGACTGCTTCACCATAGCAGAGATTATGGCTTACGAAGGCCTTGGCTTTGCACCTATGGGTGAAGGAAAACAGCTTATCAGGGAAAAGGCCACATATAAGGAAGGTAAGATACCTGTCAACGTAGATGGTGGACTATTATCCAAAGGCCACCCCATTGGCGCAACAGGCGGTTCACAGATAAGGACCATAGTCCTGCAGCTAAGAGGCGAGGCAGGTCCAATGCAGGTGCCAGGGGATCCTGATATCGGTCTTGTCCACAATGTGGGCGGTGTTGGACTATATGGAAATGTAACTATTTTCGGGAGGGGAAATATGGGTTTTGAAAAATTCGGTAGAAAAAGCTTTACAGGGATGACTAAAACAGCAAAGTTTGTTGACCTTCTTGCAGAAGGCAAAATAGAAGGGACTGTATGCAAACCTGTCTCTTATACACATCT
>JAOAHW010000187.1 GCA_026415015.1 Syntrophorhabdaceae bacterium | reverse complement strand
GGTATATAGAGGACCTCCCCTGCCATCTCACCGCACATGGCCACCTCTATCTCATTGTTATGGGCCACATCCACTACATACTTTATCATCCTCAATACTGCAGGGTGAAGGGGTTCATAGAGATAGGATACATATTCGTTTACCCGATCTATGGCAAGGGTATACTGTATGAGGTCATTTGTCCCAATGCTGAAGAAATCCACCTCTTTTGCCAGTATATCGCTTATCATGCATGTGGCAGGCACCTCTATCATTATGCCTATCTTTATATCCCTGTTAAAGTCTATGTGTTTTTGCTCTAATTCCTCCATACATTCCTTTATTATTGCCTTTGTCTTTCTTACCTCCTCTACGCCAGATACCATGGGTATCAGTATCTTAAGGGGCCCATATGCACTTGCCCTCAATATACCTTTTAGCTGTGCCTTAAATAGATCCACCTCTTTTATACATAGCCTTATTGCCCTCAGGCCCATGGCAGGGTTTATCTCCTTGGTCATCTCTATCTGGGAGACAAACTTGTCTCCCCCTATATCAAGGGTCCTGATGGTAACATATTCAAGGTTTTTATTCTCTGCCAATTTCCTGTATATGTGGTAGTGTTCAGCCTCTGTAGGGAGGGTTTTCCTGGATAGATAGATGTATTCTGTCCTGTAAAGGCCTATACCCTGGGCGCCATATCTCTCCACTATATCCATCTCTGCAAGGAGTTCTATATTTGCACCCACCTTTATCTTAAAGCCATCCCTTGTCTCTGACTTTAGCTTTGCTATCTTTAAAAACTCCTTTTTTATGCTCTTAAGTCGCATCTGCCTGGCTATATAATCCCTCTGCACCTCTTTTGTGGGGTTTATTATTACAATCCCTTCATCACCATCTACAATGATCCTGTCATTATTCTTAACAAGGCTCGTTATATTACTCACACCTACTACCGCAGGTATCTCCAGTGCCCTAGCAACAATGGATGTATGGGATGTCCTGCCTCCTATATCTGTAACAAATCCAGAGATCTTGTTGAGATTTAACTGTATGGTATCAGCAGGAGACAGGTCATGGGCTACTATAATCCCCCTTGCAGCCTTTTTGTTTACAGCCTCAATACCTGGTGTCTTTCCCTTAACGAGTATTCTTATCAACCTGTCATAGATGTATTTCAGATCCTGACCACGGTCCTTAAGGTATGGGTCCTCTATGCTTGCAAAACTTGACAGGAACTTGGAGACCACAATATCAAGGGCCCACTCTGCATTTATCCCCTCTTTTTTTATGGTATCCGTTACCTCTTTTGAGAAAAAATCATCCTGAAGCATGAGTATATGGGCATCGATTATAAATGTATGCCTCCTCACCTCATCATCAGGGATAGATTGTTTAACAGCGTTTAACTCATTTATGGCCTTTTTTATTGATGTCCTGAACCTTAATATCTCTTTTTCTATCTGGTCATCCTTGATAGAGATCTTTTTGATGGGAATCTTTCCCCTCTCCAAAAGATAGACATAACCTGTTGTTATCCCTGATGAAACACCTATGCCTTTAAGTGTTTTATTGACAAATACCTCTTCTCTCATTCCTCGTAAAAGCCATCCTCTATTAGTTTACCAAGTTCTTTTAAGGCCTCTGCCTCATCTTCCCCTTCTATCTGGAGTCTTACCCTGCTTCCCAGGGGGCAGGCAAGCATAAGAAGACCCATTATACTCTTGCCATTTACCCTTGTCCCATCCTTTTCCATCCACACCTCTGAGGAAAACTCACATGCCTTTTTTACAAAAAGGGCAGCGGGCCTTGCGTGTAGGCCAAGCCTGTTTTTAATGGTAAATTCACCCTCCATCATCGACACTATTCCCTACCCCTTGATTTAAGCACATCTGTGGCAAGATAGATGTTTTTCTGTCCGTAGCCTGTAATAAATCTGGCAAGCTCATCTATTGGCCTATCCTTCCTGTATGTTGCCAGCTTTATGAGCATAGGTAGATTTACCCCTGTTACCACCTCAACCTTGCCCTCTTCTAAAAAAGAGAGGCTTATGTTGGATGGAGTACCACCGAACATATCTGTAAGTATTATAACCCCATCCCCTGAGTCAACAGCCTTTATGCTGTTTATTATCCTTTTTTTGATACTTTCCATATCATCATTGGGGTGTATGTCTACTGGTGCAAACTGTTCCTGTTTCCCTACAATTAGTTCCACAGCTGCAGCCATCTCTTTTGCGAGATTAAAATGTGCTACAATAATAAGCCCTACCATCAACAACCTCCATTCTCCCTATCTGTTTACATCCCTGTGAATAGTGGTTATATTATACCCCTTTGAGGAGAGTGTTTTTTCAAGCTCCCTTGTCACAAACACTGACCTGTGTTTCCCGCCTGTGCAACCAATAGAAATGGTGAGATAGCTCTTTCCCTCCTTCTCAAATAGAGGAATAAGATATAATAAAAAATTTGAAAGTAAAAGAAAATATTCATTAAAAGTTCTATCAGACCTTATGTAGTCCCCTACAGCATCGTTAAGCCCTGTCATCTCCTTTAATCCCTCTACAAAATACGGGTTGGGTAGAAATCGGACATCAAAGACCATATCTGCCTCAAGGGGTATGCCAAAGCTGAAGCCAAAGGACATGAGATTTATCTTTATGCCCCTTTCACCCTTTGCGTATATGCCCATGACAACCCTTCTCAACTCATGGGTTGTAAGCTGAGATGTATCTATGACCTTGTTGGACAATTTTTTAAGCCATTCTACAGCCTCCCTCTCCTCCTTTAGAGCCTCCTTGACACTGTATGAATCGTATATAGGGTGGATCCTCCTTGTCTCGCTGAATCTCCTGATGAGGACATCATCACTGCTTTCGAGAAAGACGAATTCTGCATTGTATTCCTCTTTTACATCCTTTATTATCTTTTTTCCTTTATCAAAAAACTCCCTTGTCCTGATGTCCACTACAAAGGCTACCTTTGATATATTGCTCTCAGGAGATTCACAGACCTTGAGAAATCCCTGCATCAATATAATAGGAAAATTATCTACACAGAAAAACCCTGCATCCTCAAGGGCCCTTAAGAATGTTGATTTCCCTGATCCTGATATACCGCTTATAATAACGACCTTCATTATCCCTTTTTGCCCTTAGTGGTCTTTAAAATCTTTTCCTCGAGCTCTAAAGCAGTGTTTATGCCCTGCTGTTTAAGGACATAGTTCCTGCATGCAAGCTCTATTATGGCCGATACATTCCTACCTAGGCTTACAGGTATCTTTATCAATGGTAGGTCTATGCCCAGGAGTCTATATTTATCCTCCTTTAGGCCTACCCTTTCACACTCTGTTTTATCATTCCAGTCAATGAGTTCAACAACAAAATCTATCTTCTTTTTATCACAGATAGACGATGCGCCAAAAAGCCTCCTTATATCCACAATGCCTATGCCTCTTATCTCAAGGAGGTTTTTGATCATCTCAGGTGATTCACCAAAGAGTTCTATGGCACCTACCTTTTTTACATAGGCAATGTCATCTACAATGAGCCTGTGTCCCCTCATGATAAGCTCAAGGGCACTCTCACTTTTACCAATGCCGGGTCTACCTATTATTAAAACGCCAACACCAAAAACATCCATGAATACACCATGTACTGTAGTGGAAGGGGCGAG
>JAOAHW010000177.1 GCA_026415015.1 Syntrophorhabdaceae bacterium | reverse complement strand
CATCTTAATCATGAGTTAAATCAGACCCTTGAATATCTAAATATAATTGAGACCTCACCCTCTGTTATTCCAGGTGATTTTATTGATATCCTTGCCTATGACGAGGCTATTATCTCTGATTTTTACTATATTTTTAAAAATACGCAGATCCCTAATATGGCAGATCTACCCATCTCTAATTTCATTGTTTTAGATAGAGAAGGCAGAAAGGTGGCAGGAAAAGGTTCAATAAAAGTCAGCAGATCAGATATATATAACCTTTTGAAAAAGAGGCAGGATACACTTGTGAGGATGCCTGATGATAAGACAAAACCTTTATATATTGGTTTCAGGGGAGATGACAGGGCTATATTTTTGAGTATTGACAGTGATGAATTTAATGCCCTCAGAAAGAGATATATTATAAAGGACATTATAGAAAAAGAGGTGGAGAGATTTGATGTAAAAGGTATTTCACTATACGATGAACAGGATAGGGTATATATAGAATTAAAGGATAAGACAAAGGATTCGTTTTTAATATCAAATAAGATTGATTCCCGTTTTTTAAAGGGTTACAGGATGGATATCTATCTGTCACGAGAATCTACTGATAGGGTTCTACAGAAGATCACCATGAGTTTTTTATTTATCCTTTCATTCCTTGTTATTGCCGGGGCAATTAGTACATCTGTAATCCTATTATTTATGAGGAGATATGAAAGGCACATGGAGGAGGTGAAAAAAGAGATGGCCCTGAAGGAGAGACTCATATCCCTTGGAAACCTTGCCTCAGGTATGGCCCATGAAATAAGGAATCCGTTGAATGCCATGAATCTCTCCATCCAGAGACTCAAGAGAGAGTTTATTCCCCCTGATGAAAAAAAGGAGGAATATAACAGATTTTTAGACATCCTGAAGGCCGAGATTATGAGGGTTAACAGGATTGTGGAGGACTTTCTCTCCTCTACCCGTGCCCAGGCCCCATTTACCAATGAGGATCTCCCTCAGATAATCCAAGAGGTGATTGTTTTACTGAAAGAAGAGGCATCTACAAAGGGGGTAGATATATATCTTAAAGCCAGTGAGCCCCTGTTCATAGAATGCCAGAAAGAAAGGATAAAACAGGCCCTACTAAATGTTATAGTAAACAGCATACAGGCTATCGAAAATAAAGGGACTGTTGAGGTTGAGGTATCCAAAAAGGAAAAAGAGGTAGAAATTATTGTCAGGGACACAGGCGTGGGTATAAAAAAAGAAGATATAGATAAGATTTTTGATTACTATTATACGACAAAAGACAAGGGCATTGGTGTTGGTCTTGCCATATCGTATATGATAATTAGAGACCACAGAGGCTCTATAAGGGTTGAAAGCATAGAAGGTAAAGGGACGACATTTATTATAACATTGCCTTTAGTGAGGGGGTAAGGTTCAACCCATTCAGAAAGGTTATTAAATTGAAAAATAGATTTAAGGGGTTTTCAGTATGAATAGGGCAGAGATACTTGTGGTGGAGGATGAACATGTCCAGAGGACCCTTCTCAGTGAATTTCTTGAAAAGGAGGGTTTTCAGGTCGTAGGTGCTGACAGTGGGGCTACTGCCAAAGAGGTTTTTAACAGTAAGGCAATAGATATTGTCCTCCTTGATTTCAAGCTCCCTGATACAGATGGTCTAACCCTGATAAAGTATTTTAAGGATATTAACCCCGAGGTTGAGATTATTGTGATTACAGCCTTTGGGAGTATAGAGAATGCAGTCAGTGCATTGAAGGCAGGGGCATCAGAATACCTTACAAAACCAGTAGACCTCGATGACCTTTTATTTAAAGTTAAAAAGATCGAGGATAAACTCTATATCATCCGTGAAAATATGGTCTTAAAAGAGACATTAAAAGAGAGGTTCAAGTCAGAAGAATTTGTATATACGAGTGAAAAGATGCAGGAGGTTGCAAGCCTGATAATAAGGTTAGCCAAGACAGATTCTACCTGTCTTATCACAGGCGAGAGCGGGACAGGAAAAGAGGTTGTGGCTAATCTTATCCATATGCTAAGTGCAAGAAAAGACCAGCCCCTTGTAAAGGTCAACTGCTCAGCCATACCGGAAAATCTGTTAGAGAGCGAGCTTTTTGGTTACGAAAAGGGTGCATTCACAGGTGCCATACAGAGAAAAATAGGAAAGTTTGAGATAGCAGATAAAGGGACTATATTCCTTGACGAGATAGGTGATATGCCCCTTATCTTGC
The DNA here is from genome assembly GCA_026415015.1 of Syntrophorhabdaceae bacterium. Classification (GTDB taxonomy): domain Bacteria; phylum Desulfobacterota; class Syntrophorhabdia; order Syntrophorhabdales; family Syntrophorhabdaceae; genus DTOV01. The sequence continues at coordinate 2,819 of JAOAHW010000177.1, read as the reverse complement.
AGTCGAAACTCCTAAGGGTTATACAGGAGAGGGAGATTGAGAGGCTGGGTGGACTGCACCCCATTAAGATTGATGTAAGGATTATAGCAGCAACAAACAGAAACTTAGAAGAAGAGGTCAAAAGAGGTAGTTTCAGGGAGGACCTCTATTATAGGTTAAATGTGGTGAAGATAGAACTCCCGCCTTTAAGGGATAGGAAAAACGACATACCTATACTTATAGATTTTTTCCTGAAAAAATATAATGACAGGCACAAAAAAGGCATAAAAGGTATAACAAAAGAGGCAAGGGATATAATGATAAAATATGAATTTCCAGGGAATGTTAGGGAACTGGAGAATATTATAGAGAGGGCTGTGGTCCTTACAAGGGGCGAATATATAACCACCGATGACCTATCTATATCGCCAGTGAAATCAGGCCATGTTAAAGATGGCACAATTAAGGATGTAGTTGGTTCAATAGAAAAGAATTTGATAATAGAGGCACTGATCAAAAACAACTGGGTTCAGACCAAGGCAGCAGCATCCCTCGGTATGAGTGAGAGGATGTTGAGATACAAGATAAACAAATACGGTATAGTGAAAAAGTAGAAATACTTTAATGTATTCCTATTTCATATAGGTTTGTGCTATAGATAACATATGGCCTCTGAAAGACTCTCATTTTCTCTTTATGGTAATCCTGGTGAGAAGATAACACTTTATTTGTCAGGTAGGCTGTCTGTTGAAGATTTAGATAGGATGCTATCTTTCATAGAAGAGCTATTTCGAGAAAAAAGGCCTGCTGAGATCATAGTTGATCTAAAGGATGTAACCTATATGGACAGTGCAGGGGCCCTATTCTTGTTGGAGTTAGAACATAGGGCAGCTCAAGAATCAGTCAATGTTAATCTACTCAATATGTCTTTTAAGGAAAAAGGTATCCTCGATCTCATTGATAGGAAATCTTTAAGGGAAGAGCCAAAACTGATGGGCAAGAGGGGCCCGAACCTTGTGGAACAGATAGGTTACAGTGCTATGGATTTTTTAAAGGATATAAAGAATGTAATCTCATTCACAGGTATCATCATTATAAAGATATTTTCATCTATCTTCCACCTGCACACCATAAGATGGGTGGATGTTATAACGTGTATGAAAAAGACAGGGGTAGACGGCCTCCCCATTGTAGGTTTAATAAGTTTTTTGCTTGGTCTTATTATGGCCTTTATGTCATCTCTTCAGCTTAAACAGTTTGGTGCAAACATGTTTGTCCCTTCCCTTGTCAGTATTGCCATGATAAAAGAGTTAGGCCCTATTATGACGGCCATAATCGTGGCAGGTAGGTCTGGTTCTGCCTTTGCAGCAGAGATTGGAACCATGAAGGTAAATGAAGAGGTAGATGCCTTAATTATCATGGGATTTGACCCTGTTAAGTTTCTTGCAATACCAAAGGTGTTTGCTGCAATGATAGTTGTGCCTTTTCTCACTATTTTTTCTGATCTTTTTGCTATCTTTGGTGGTCTTGTGGTAGGTGTCTTAGGCCTTGACCTTACTGTCCACACCTATATTCAGCAGACCATGAAATCCATGAAGATATTTGATATTGTTACCAGTTTGATCAAGGCAGTGGTATTTGCAGTCCTTATCGCAGGTATAGGCTGTCAAAGGGGATTTGAGGTGAAAAACAGTGCTGAGGAGGTTGGCAGGGCAACCACATCGGCAGTGGTCTCCTCTCTGTTTATAATAATAGTTGTTGATTCAATGTTTGCTATTGTGTTGAGTTATTTAAAATAGATTTTTCAAAAGGCTTTTATAATTCTCATATGTTTGAGGTCTGACACATTGAAAGAGAGAGAGGCTGTTATAATAGTAGAGGGCCTTACTGTCAGATTTGGTGATGACATTATACTGGACAATGTGAATTTAGAGGTCTACAGGGGTGAGATCTTTGTTATATTAGGTGGCAGCGGCTGTGGAAAATCAACGCTCTTAAAACACATAATAGGGCTCTATGAACCTGAAAAAGGAAGGATTATAATAAATGGTGTTGACATGACAAATGCAGATGATAATATGCTAAGAAATGTAAGGAAGGATATGGGAATGCTATTCCAGTCTTCAGCCTTACTGGGGTCAATGACTGTCTATGAGAATATTGCCCTGCCCCTTAAAGAATATACAGACCTTTCAGATAGGTCTATAAGGCTTATGGTAAGGATGAAGCTTGCCATGGTGGGGCTCTCAGGGTTTGAGAACTATTTTCCTTCTGAATTATCAGGGGGAATGAAGAAAAGGGCAGGCATTGCAAGGGCCATGGCCCTTGACCCAACTATCCTTTTTTTTGATGAACCCTCTGCTGGTCTTGACCCAATCACAGCTGCAGAACTTGATTTGTTGATAAAAAACATAAATAATGGTATTGGAACTACTATGGTAATTGTAACCCATGAACTTGAATCCATATTTAATATTGCCCACAGGGTGATAATGCTTGACAGGGGAGAAAAGGGGATAATTGCTGAGGGAGATCCTATGAAGTTGAGGAGAGAATCTTCTGACCTTAGGGTCAGAAATTTCTTTAATAGACATATAGCAGAACACCTTTTAGAGGGGGCGTGATGTTAAAAAAAAAGACCCCTTTTCTTGTTGGACTGTTTGTTATTATAGGGACATTATTGGGCACAAGCGCTATAGTATGGATAGGTGCATCTAAATATTTTAAAAAGGGCGCTACCTATGTAACATACTTTGATGAGAGTGTCCAGGGCCTACAGGTTGACTCTAAGGTAAAATACAGGGGTGTAGCTGTCTCTTATACACATCTCCGAGCCCACG
>JAOAHW010000120.1 GCA_026415015.1 Syntrophorhabdaceae bacterium | reverse complement strand
CTTCAGGTTCTGCATCTCCACATAGAGACCCATAAGGAATGCAAACACCCTCTCAGGCCCTGCTGTCTGATAGGCGCCGTCATGGACAATCCGTAATAGATAGTTCATTACCCTATAATCAAATATAGAGATATGGGCCTTCTCTTCATATGCGCAGCACTCGAAGAATATCTCTCCTATCTCCCCTCCAATTACCCCTCTCCAGTTCTCCAGGTTGCTTATTCCTGCAAGGTCATCTATAAGCTGTGTAAAGTCACCAACCGGTGGGAGATACTGCTGGTATCTCTTAAGGGATATGCCCTGGTTGAATGCCCTCCACAGGATAATGATGAGATATGAATGGACCCTATATCTTATATATTTCTTTATTAACTCAGAATCTGTCTCATTGGATAGTAACAGGAGGTGTCTCAGATATGAACCGTCGAGCATGATGTCGAGGTCACCAGGCATTATATTAAATATGTCTGTCCCTGACCATTCAGGTGATTCCTTAAAGGCATGGGGCAAGCTTCCGAAATCACCATCTGCTATATTTGAGAGCATCTCATATGAAAAGATACCATAGGGAAATTGAAATGTCTTTTTTCCTGTCAAGGCGGTCTTTAGATTTAGATAATCACACTGCAGGAGAAAGATATCTACAGGCAAGGTGGATGGACAGTCACCCCTTAAAGAGATTGCAAGGTCATAGAAACACCTGTCAAATATAGCACCAAAATCCTCTCCCAGCCATACAGCCCCTGGTGATATATAGTCCTTGACAAATGTATCCTGAAGAAGGGCAATAACATCATCTATCTTTTCAATATTTATCATATTCAACAGAAACTCTCTTGGCACGAACCCTGCCTCAAGGACACTTATCCTCCCTGAAACAAAACCCCATTTTGATATATTCTTGATCCTTGGTATCATCTTATATCCTGATTGGCAAACAACTCCTTTGCCATTTGAGGCAGTATATCCTTTCTTATGTCCTTAAAAAGTATGTTTAGTGTCTGGTCTACCTCATAATTATCCGCTACAAATACAAAACCACCCTTCTCAGGTAAGGTGTTTATTTCATCTATGACAATGATGTTGCCCCCAACCCTGTTTTGATTTATGACTGATACAATCTCCCTGAATATATCCATATCATCCCTGTGGATACGAACCCTACCACCTGAATCCCCTGCTATCTTCTCAAGAAGATTTTCCATCAAGGATTTATACCTATCAGAAGGTAGACTTAAGACCCTCTTTCTTGCCTTTTCAAATATTGCATCTATTAAAATGTTTCTTTTTTCGAGGATCTGTTTGCCAGCCATCCCCCTGTATTGGATGAGTTTACGGTTATATTCCTCGGATATGGCAGAGACCCGAGCCTTATAAAGCCTCTCCATCTCTTCATCTATCTCCCTTTTCTTCCTCTCTACAAAGATCCGGGCATTCTTTTTTGCTGTCTCTAAGATACTTTTTGCCTCTTTCTCTGCCTCTGACAGTACAGCATTACGTATCTTCTCTATCCCCATAACACTACCACACCTTTTTTATTGACCCAAAAACTTGAGGGCAAGGGGCTGGGTGAGAAATATAATAAAAAGGACTGTTGCCAGAAGCCCTACAACTGCATAGGTCTCAACAAAGGCAGGAAATAGTATGGCCCTGCCTGCTGCCTCAGGCCTCCTTGCTATAAGGGATATACCGGCTGCAGATGCCTCGCCCTGCTTGATTGCAGATATCAACTGGGCAATGCCACATCCAAGGCCTACAAAAAACATGGCAAGACCTGTGCCAAGGGTAATCTTTATAGCTGACCCTCCAATGAGTCCTGTCTGTGTCATAATGAGTATGGC
>JAOAHW010000097.1 GCA_026415015.1 Syntrophorhabdaceae bacterium | reverse complement strand
CCGCTTGTCCGATAGAGGTCCATATGCTCCTGAAGTGGCCTCAGGAGTGAAATTATATCCAGTGGTGTTGTCAGAAAGTCTGATTCTACTCTATGACCATATGTCGTAAAGGATGGACCACCGCCACAGCCTGATGTAAGTCTCTTGCGTGTAGGCAGTTTAAAATCTTGGCCTTTCAATCTCACATCAACCTCTGATTCTGCATCACAGACCCTCATCATCATTACATCATCCATCCCTGATATGATTCCCTCTGAATAGAGAAAACCGAGGACAAGAAAGTTCAATTTACTTGGTGTGCACAGGATGGTTACAAACTCCTGCTGATTTATATATATGGTCAACTCTCTCTCAACAGGAACCCTTGCTGCCACTGTTGCCCATCCCTCTTCAGAAAAACGGCTGCATTGTATCTCAAAAGAGACGTCCTTTGGAGATGTTTCACCAGCAGATCCCTGCATATCTTTAACCTTTATGTAATCTCTTGGAAGATCTCAGTAATATCCTTAACTTCTATGTCATCTGCATGATTCAGAACAAGCCTACTATCCTCAAGGGCTGTAATGCAATATGGACATGCAGTAGCCAGGACCTTTGCTCCTGCATCGATTGCCTGTTCAACCCTGATGTTTGAGAATCTCTCATGCTTTTCTGTCTCTGCCCATACCCTGCCACCTCCCATACCGCAACAGAGGCTATCCTCTTTTGCCTCGGGCAGTTCTTTTAATTCTACACCAGGTATATTTTTCAGTGTCTCCCTTGGTTCATCATACACCTTGTTGTGTCTTCCAAGATAACATGGGTCGTGATAGGCTATCTTCTGGTCATATTCTTTAGAGACCTTGATCCTGCCTTCCTTTACAAGTTCAAGAAGAAACTGGGAGGTATGGATAACCTCAAAATTTACATTAAACATGGGGTATTCATTCTTAAAAGTATGGTAGCAATGGGGTGAGGAGACAAGGATCTTTTTGACACCGAAGTCTATAAAGGTCTTTATATTCTCCTTTGCGAGCTTTTTAAAGAGATCTTCATTTCCAGTCTTCCGTATGCTCTCACCACAACAATTTTCCTTTTCCCCAAGTATACCAAAGTCTACCTTTGCCTTCTTCAAGAGATTTACAGTGGCCTGGGCTACCTTTTTAAGCCTCGGGTCATAGCTGCAGTAACAGCATGGAAAATATAGTATCTCCATACCTTCTTTGTATGTCTTTACATTGAGACCCTCTGCCCAGCTCGCCCTTGTCTTCCTATCTTCATTGAAGGGGTTTCCCTGTGATGCAAGGGCAGTACCTATTGCCCTGTATGGCTTAACTGAGCCAGCATAGACACCATAGCCTGTTGCCATCCTCCGAAGCGCTACCATATCATCAATCTGTCTTACGTCCCTTGGGCACCTCTGAGGACATTTACCACAGGTAGTGCAACGCCATATCTCTTCCTTCTCTATCTCACTGAGACCAAATGTGGCCTCCCGTATGAGCTTTCTCATACTGAATTTTCTCACCTTGTTCCAGGGACAGACTGTATCACACTTTCCGCATTGATAACAGAACTTAACTGCCTGTCCACCTTTTTCCTTTACCTCATCTATTACCTCTTTAAAGGGCGCTAATGTTTCCACGATATCCTAGTCCTCTTTTTTTAGTCTTTATTTTTAGTCTTTCTGTGTAACCCTTGCTAC
>JAOAHW010000220.1 GCA_026415015.1 Syntrophorhabdaceae bacterium | reverse complement strand
CCGATTACCAAAGGATATGCCCATAAGTTATACATACCACATCTCCATCTCAAAATTCTTTGATGGGGCCACAATGGACAGGTATCCCCTTGAGGGTATCCTGTCTACCTTCATGTCTTTTATCTTAAGTGATACCCATATATCTATCACATCATTAGGTTTTATATTAAGAGACTCAAAAGAAATCTTTACCTCGAGTATATCCACAAAACAAATATCTACGGGGATACTGGCAGTTACAGAATCATCTTTTATATTATAATGTATTTCAAAAGATTCAGAGGCCTCAATATGTATCTCAAAGGCAAAATCCTTTGCCCCATTGATATATTTCTTATCTATGTCAACTCGTAGATAAAGTGATTTCTCATTGAAGCCATAATACAGACCCTTCATAAGTGAAACAGCCTCATGTACAGCAACACCGTGAGACTTGCCCTCTAAAAAACCAGAGCCTATCCACTCAAAATAGTTTGTCATTTTGCCGTCTATTATAGGATGGATAAAATTGGCAGGCTCTCTTGAGGGCCTTATCTCTCTGTCTTCTATTATAATAGGTATGGTGAGTTTATCAGGTGGTTCAAGCCCTAAAAACCTATATACATTTGAGAGGTTCTCTCTGAACAAGAGGTCAAAGATCTCATCGTTCTCTGAGGCATGCTCATCCCCATACCACCAGTTCCAATCGCTGCCCTCCGCAATGTATATGGACTCCCATGCCTTTGTATTTTTCTTTTCAGGGTCTTTAGACAAGAGAAAATCCCTTGTCTCTTTTAAGAGTGACCATGATGTATTGTCCTCCACATCCCCTATCCAGACAGAAAAATTATGATTAATCCATGAACCGGCAAAACAGTTTGTTATATGACCGAGATTGTCTGTTTTTTTCAGATAGTCTGAAATGGTGGTGCATTTGATCCTTTCTTCCTTTTCAATGCCTTCATATAGATATCTGAAGAAATCCCTTCCGTCATTAATGTAGTTTTCCCAGGCATTTTCTCCGTCCATGGTGATGTTTATAAGGGGTGCAGATAGTTTGTATCTAATGCTTTCACCTGCCCTCAATATCCTCTTTAACAGATCATTCGCTGCATCCTTTGGAGACATCTTTGAATAGTGGAATGAAACAAGGTCTGATAGCTCCCTGTCTCTGAATATAATATTGATTGCCTTGCCGTCTCTCTCAAATCTGTAAGGTCTATATAGATATTCGGGGTGGACAAGGATATTTTCCTGGCCTTTTCTCCCGTCTACATTCAGACTTTTAAATAATATGGCCTCGTCTGTGGCAACCCAGTTTATCCCATGACTTATATAGAGTTTTAAGGCATCATTGCTTACCGAGCCTTCAGGAGGCCACATACCATTAGGGGCAAAGCCAAACACACCCTCAAAGTATCTTATGGCCTTTTCTATCTGAAGGGATGCGTCTTCTGGACAGGCAAAGGGGTTTTCAGGCAACGCAATATCAGGTAATGCCTCTTTTGCAACCCTGTTGTCTATAAGTAAGGGTATGATGGGGTGATAGAATGGTGAGGTAGAAAGCTCTATCTTGCCAGACCGTGTTAATTCCTTATATAATGGGATAATGCCTTTTAGTATATCTTTATGGACAGACTCTATTATCCCTTTGTCCTCCTCTGTAAACCTACCGCCTTTTTTTCTGAGTTCTCTGAGGGGTTCATGGATGTCAAAAAAAACAGGGTCAATCCAGGCAAGGAAAAACGAGACCTGTATGTCCCTATAATCCTGTTCTGAAAAATATCGCCTTATATTATCTAAATTTTCCCTGGAGTAATAAAAACCCCTCTTCCTTAAGAGTTCATAATATCTGGGGATGGGCTTGACCATGTTCTCCCAGTTGGCATTAAAAAAATTCATAAGGAGAAAGGATTTATCATTTTCAGTTAGCTCTTCAGCAGGCTTTTTAAAGACATCGAGGTAGATATCCTTGACCTCTGAGCCTTCATAATCAATAATCTGCATCAAAAGCGAAGGCACTATATTAAAGTTCTGCCTTATCCCTTTGTATTCTTTGAGCATATAGGGCATGTCAAAATAGTCTTTGGTGCTGTGGAGCAGTACCCATGGCAGCATGTATTCGCCTGTCCATAGGTTTTTATAAAAAGGCTGATGCATGTGCCAGAGAAATGAGAGATATATTGTGTCCATTTATGTAATGAAAGATTGAGATATTGAAATAATGAGAAATTTTATGGATTTTGTCATAATTTTATATGCCTGAATGAAATCTCATCACCTATCTCTATAATACCTGCTGTCTTTGTATCTCTGAAAGAGCCAGGGTTAAAAAGGGTTGTTTTACCCTTTGTTACAATTAAGGGCACATGGGAGTGTCCGAATATTATTATATCCACATTATCAAACTCTGCCATGACTTTATCTTCAAGACCATTTGGGGAGCCCCATCCATGGATTAGCCCTATTTTCTTTCCCTCTATAACTTCTACCCTCTTTGTTGGGATTATTAAACTTAGGTGATGTTCATCCATATTACCCTTTACTGCCTTTATGTTCCAGTTTGAGAGGTACTCATAGACAGTTGGGTCTACCATGTCCCCTGCATGAAAGAGCATATCTATATCTTTAAAAACCTCCTCCATGAGGTTTCTAAAGTCCAGCGTTACTTTATGAAGATGGGTATCTGATAAAACACCTATCTTTAACATTCGAGATAATCTATAAAAATTCTCTAAATATGTCAACTAATCATTGGGCTATATTCCAAAACCCCTCTGTCTTAAGACCTCATATGTAGCCACAGCAAAAGAGGTGGCCACATTAAGGGATGCAAAACCCTTTGAAGTTGGAATCCTTGCGATTCCATCGCACCTCTGCCTTGTAAGCCTCCTTGTACCCTCCTCGCTGCCGAAGACAAGACAAATTGGCTGTCTTAAATCCATATCAGATAGCCTGGCCTCACCATTCTCATCAAGGCACAGGCAGTATATGCCTGCCTTTTTTAAATCCTCTATGTACCTTGCAAGGTTTATAACCTTTACTATATTGATACGTTCAACTGCACCCTTTGAGACACTGATGACCGCATCTGTTATGCCGCAGGACCTATCCTTGGGGAGGATTATTGCATGGACATTGAAACATACCGCTGACCTTATTATGTTTCCAAGATTCTGGGGGTCGTAGATCCCATCAAAGGCACAGATAAAAATTGATGGCCCATAATCTTTTATATTCAATAGGAAACTGTCAGGGTCTGTGTAGGAGAATTCATCCCTTTCCAGGCAGATATGTGCCCTTGCATCTTTGAATCTTTTTGAAAATAGCTCTTTTGGGATAATTCTGAAGGATATGCCCTGCTCTTTTGCCTTTTTTATGAATCTGTCATACTGGCTTTCAAAACCTGCCTCTATCCATAGTCTTCTGATGCTCTTTGGATTGTTTTCCAATGCATCGAGTATATCATCTCTGTTTTTCAGATAAGGCATTTAATATATCCTTATAGATACCTTCCAGGATTAAAAAAGGCTCCTGGCTCTCAAGGAGGGTTCTACCCAGAACTATATATGTTGCCCCTTTTTCTATTGCATCTTTCGGGGTGATAGTCCTCTTCTGGTCATCTTTTTTCTCACCTATTCTTACCCCAGGGGTTACAATTACAAAATCATTACCACATAGTCCCCTTATCATCTCAATATCTTCTCCCCCTGCCACCACACCGTCAAGCCCTGCCTCTTTGGCAAGAAGGGTCAGGTTTTTAGTAAGTTCCTTCACAGTGATATCAATACCCATTACCTTTAGCTCATTGTCATCGATGCTGGTGAGGACAGTGACACCAATAATCTTAGGTCTTGGTATCTGGAGTTTTTTTGTGATACTGGTCAGTGCTGACCTTGATTCCCTCATCATTGTAAGGCCACCAGCAGTATGGATATTCAACATGTCAACCCCGAGCTTTGCTGCCTCAATCACTGCCTTGGATACTGTATTTGGGATATCATGATATTTAAGGTCTAAAAAGACCTTTGAATCTTTCATATTGATAAAGTCAACAATCTTTGGACCGCAATGGGTAAACAACTGCTTACCCACCTTGAACATACCCACATAATCCCTATACTCCATCACGAGCCTTCGTGCATCCTCGAAGTGCTCTACATCAAGGGCAAGGATTATACTTTCCTTTGGGTCCATATCCCCTCCTATTGCAAAGGAATATCTATTTGATTTTTACTGCTTTTATTTAAACTGTAAAAACAGGTTGATGGTTTTGATCTATATGGCGGAGAGATAGGGATTTGAACCCTAGGTCCCGCTTTAGACGGGACACTCGCTTAGCAGGCGAGCACCTTCGGCCATACTCGGTCATCTCTCCATTTGACAAAGTATACTTTTTTGAAATATAAAAATCAATCCCTTATGGCAATATTTAAGCCTCTATAGGGTGAAATATTTTTTAGCTTTAAAATTACAGGTGTGACAGACTATCTATGATGAGACATTTGGAAGGTGAATCAATAGTAGAACTTATCAAAACAAGACACCTCCTCATAAAGGTTCTAAGGGAGTTCTTTTATAAGAATGGCTATATAGAGGTGGAGACACCTAACCTGACAACCACATGCGCACCCGACCCATATATAGACCCCCTTGGGGTATATGTAGGTAGTAAAGGGCCTTTTTATCTCCACACATCCCCTGAGATGGGCATGAAAAAACTGCTAAAGTATGACTTGCGGAGGATTTTCCAGATATGTAAGGTCTACAGGGTAGAAGATATTGACACCACCCACAGCATTGAATTCACCATGCTTGAGTGGTACAGGGAGGGCTCTTATAAAGACTTGATAGACGAAGTCGGCGAGATGATAAGGTATATTGCAGAGAAACTCAATATTGGAAGAGATAGATTAATAAACAGGGATTTTAAGATACATGAGCTTGAAGGACTTTTCACAGAGATAACAGGTATAAACCCCTTTGTCCTCAACAGGTCTCAATTAATAAAGACAGTAAGACAAAAAGATATAGTAAAGTTAGACAGAAAAGATACATGGAATGACATTTTTTTTAAAATCTTTATCCAAGAGATAGAGCCAATTATAAAAGAGGATAGCCCATACTTTGTTATAGACTGGCCTGCGTCCATATCGAGTATGGCAAGGCCAAAAGAAAAGAACAAGGTCGAGAGATTCGAGATGTATATAGATGGGATTGAGATTGCCAATGGATATACAGAACTCATGGATGCAAAGGCACTGAAAAAGAGGTTCAAAAGGGAAAATCTCATAAGAAAGAGGCTCGGTAAGGATACATTTTTAGAAGATGAGGCATTTTTTGAAGCCATAGATTCAGTAAAATATGAGTGTTCAGGGGTCTCTGTGGGTATTGACAGGCTCTTGATGGCTCTTACAGGAAAGAACAAGATAGATGATGTATTGCCATTCAGGTTGAGAACTTGAAATTTATTATAATCAATAGGCTGTGAAATGTTTTTGGAAGGTTTTGCAAGACCTTACAGCACAGACACATGAAAAGGCAATACACGATAAATGCTTATAGTGTCAGCCTATAAAACATAATCCCCAAGTACTCCTTTATGGAATAGGCTATATAGGCGATATTTCCTGCTTCAGGCATATAGCTCATGACAGTATACACAGACCTTGATGTCCTATATCCTGTAGGATAGGGAAGAACCTGGGGATAATATTTTTTAAATAGCAGAACAGACCTTTTTAGATGAAAGGCACTTGTTATCAAAACCACTTTTTTAATCCCTTTTTTCTCTGCAATCTCTTTTACAAATTGGGCGTTCTCACGGGTGTCTCTACTTTTATCCTCTGTTATGATGTGTGTATCATCAACGCCAAGGGATTTGAGAAATCTTTTTGCAATATCTGCCTCTGCCTTTATCCCATAGACCTTTCCACCTGATAATATTATTGGTCTTTTGTGATGGGTATAGAGTCTATATGCCTCCACCACCCTCGGCAGGGAATCGTTTGAAAGCTGGCCTTCTCCATCAAGGTCTGGTGCATTCTCATTTATGCCTCCTCCCAAGACAACATAGGCATCGCATGTTTTCACCTCACTAATAGAAGGCAGCCTGTATGCATCCTCAAGGGGGATAACAAACAGGTCTTTTACTGGCTCTATGCTCAGACCATATATAGCAAGGGCAACTATGATGATAAAGAGCTTGAGCCTCTTTCTCAGAAAAATAGCAGAGAGTATCAAGAGTAAAATAATAATGCCTGGCGGGACAATAGAATAGGTGATTAACTTTTTTAAGAAAAATAGCATCAGGTTTGTTGATTTATCTTTTAATGATACCTGGCCAAGATCTCTTTTATCTTAGGAAGTGCCTCCCTTGTGGCTTTTATACCTGCTTCTATCAGTTCTTTCTTTTTTGTAAAATCAAAGAGAGATATCCCTTTGATATCAGGCTCAATAACAACATCAGCATATTTGAGCTTTTCTTTGTTAGTCTCGCGCATCATAATATTTATGGATTGACCCATGACATCTAAAACAGAATTTATTTCATAGTTCTTTATATTCTTCTGGAGATTGACTGCAATAACAATATCTGCACCTTTTACATTCCTTGCCACATCACATGCAATATTATTTGACACACCGCCATCAACAAGCAACCTGTTATCGTAGACCACAGGGGTAAATACCCCTGGTATTGCTGCTGATGCCCTTATTGCCTTTGAGATAGGTCCCTTTTCAAGGATAACGGTCTCTCCTGTATTTAAGTCTGTGGCAATAGGATAGAATGGTATCTTTGTGTCTTCAACCCTTTTTACTTTTACATTTTTTTCTGCAAACTCTTCAAGTTTTGCACCCTGTCCAAGACCCATCTTAGGTACAGTAAGCAAGTCAATGATATCGTTTTTTTCAGCCTTAAAGGCAGTATATTCCAGTTGAAAACTATCAGGG
>JAOAHW010000199.1 GCA_026415015.1 Syntrophorhabdaceae bacterium | reverse complement strand
CATCTGCCCCATATCAACACCTCTCCTTTTATAGATTCAGGGCTATAGAGACAGATAGATATATCCTAAGGGCGGCAAATACAGGGATAAGTGCCATAATCGACACAAGGGGGAGGATAAAGGCGAAAACAGGTATATTTGAAGATGCCATTGTGAAGGGTGATTTTTACCTGTCCAATAGCCAGACCCTTTATGTAAGGTATGGAGACTGGTTTATCATATTGATAATCATAGGCTTTGTGCTTTTGATTGGTGTGTTTTTAAAGATTAAAACCTGAGACCTTTTCAGGGTTATACAAAAAGTTTCGATGTCATACTTTTCTTGTGAGCATCATATCTGTTAGATATAGCAGGGCATCTCTATATCTTGATACACCAAAACCCTTAAGGCAACCCCTTGCCTTGTCTATGTATCTCTTTGTTGTATCGTATGTATATTCAAAGCCTTTGTATTTTTCTATTATGCCTTTTATCTTCTCAAAATCAGCAGTAGATGCTGACCTCTGTTTCAGTTTTTCTTTGATAAATTCCTTTTCTTTTTCATCTGCATATTTAAGGGTATGTATAAGAGGCAGCGTTACCTTTCCTTCTCTGAGGTCTGTGCCTATCTGTTTTCCAAATTTATCGTCATAGGATGTATAATCAAGGAGGTCATCCACAAGCTGGAATGCAATCCCCAGGTTTTTTCCATATTCTTTTAAAAGTTGCTTTCTCTTCGAGTCTGTCCTGGCAAGTATTGCCCCTATCTCGCAGGCCACAGAAAACAATATGGCTGTTTTTTTATTGATGATCTCAAAATATTCATCTTCTGTTGTATGAGGGTCAGAGGTCTTGAGTAGCTCCAGTATCTCTCCTTCAGAAAGGATGGTAGTTGCCCTTGACACAGCCTCTATAATCTTACTATTTCCATCCTTGGACATAAGCTCAAAGGATTTTGAATAGAGAAAATCACCCACAAGGACACTTGCCTCGTTTCCCCATAGAGAATTAACAGTTGATGAACCTCTTCTCACCTCAGCATTGTCAACAACATCATCATGTAGCAGGGTAGCGGTATGGATAAACTCAATGACCGCTGCATATTTTATATGTTTTTGGCCCTTAAAACCACATAACTTTGATGTGAGTATCACAAGTATAGGTCTTATCCTCTTGCCCCCTGATTTTATTATATGGTTTACCATCTTTTTAATAATCTTCACATCTGTAGAATCAAGGCTGTCTATGGCATGCTCGAGTTTTTTCAGGTCCTTCTCTATGAGTTTAAGTATTTTCTCCATTGTGCACTCTCTATTGATAATAACTTTTTATCTCATGGGTATAATAAATATTTTCATAGATGTAAAGAGGTTTTTCTATAATAATTTCGATTCCACCATTTTTTATAAATTCAATAAGAAAAAGGTTTGCCTTCTCATCGCTTCTTGGATGGACAAAGCGGATTCTCTTAGGTTCAAATCTTCTATTTTTTGCAGTGTATATAAGTTCTCCTAGTCTCTTTACAGGATAGATTAGATAGAGCCTTCCTTTGTCGCTTAGTATGGATGATGCACAGTTGATAAGTGAATCAAGGGACAATGTGGATTCATATCTCGCTAAAAGCCTTGATTTCCCTGGGCATCTCCTTCCTGTATTTTCTTTTGTGAATGGAGGGTTTGAAAAGACTACACGGAAGTTCATTGCCCTTAAGCTATCTGCCATATCCCTTATATCACCTTTTATAAAATCCACATTAACACATTCATTTATCTCTTTGTTTTTTATTGCAAGCTCGTATAGCTCATCCTGGATCTCCACACCTGTTATCCTGTTTGTCTTGCCCATCACAGACATATAGATGGGTATAATACCACAGCCAGTCCCTATATCAAGTGCCCTTTCATGTCTTTTCAGGGTTATGAAGTTTGCTAAAATTATGGCATCAATTGAGAATCTATAACCCTTTTTCTTCTGTATAATCTTCAATCTTTCATTGCATAGGATGTCAAGGGTCTCATCTCTATAGATACTTTCCATCAAAACAAGTTTCCTGCATATAAATTAACCATAGTTATAATTGTAAAATAAGGGACCGGTCAAAATCTTTGGATAAAAAAAGGTTGATTTAGGAGGCATGTACAGGGAATTATCAGCTATATCCTTTACCTCCTTCACTGTTGTGGGAGGTAGTAAGGCCATAAGGTCTATGATGCCCTGTTTTAACTGTCCTGTATAACTTAAAGGGTCCTGGGTAAAAGATATCTCCTCCTCCTCAATACCAAGGAGATTATTCAGTATACCTGAGTGGAGGATGTTTACCTTAAGCCTCTTCAACACATCATGGACCTCTTCCCTGAAGACAACAGGTCTCTTTTCCCTCAATACATATATATTTTCCATATCATCCTTTGAGTATAATCCATAGGAAGGTTTAATCTCTTTTGCAATGGTATCAAGGGCCTTTTTTATTGAGCCTTCATCAATTACCCTTTGCCTTTCTATTGCCATATAATCATCTAAGGCATTTAATATGTCTGTTAAAGGTCTGTGTCTTTTGAATTTTATAATTCTGTGGTAAGGCCATATTAAAATACCATTAGAATACATATTTGTGAGATAGATGGGGATATATTCAAGATTAAGCCTGTAGGATACATCAAGCCTGTGGTGGCCATCAGCGATATAGATTTTTTTATCCTCCATAAGGCCGCACAGTGTCTTTATATTATCTTTCCCAATAATCCTGTAAAACCTGTTTTTAATAGAATTTTCATCTATGAAATCATAGATAAGCCCTCTCTCTGAATTAAGAAGTATATCTTCTATGCTTTTGTCCTTATCCTCATAGAGCCCAAAGACAAAACTTGTATAGGTCTTGAGGGTCGATATAAGTCTCTCCCTGTCCTGTTTTGCCTTTAGCCTTGTGGCCTCATGGATGAGTATCCTGTTTTTATCGAGTCTGTTGAGGGCAATAAACCCTCTCCTTATATAGGGAGAGCCATCAGATATAAACTCCTGTTCATAGATATATATTGTATCTTCAAGGTCCTGTATAAGAACTTCATCCTTAAGCCATTTATATAAGGTATTCTTTGCAGCAGTGTATTCATCAAAAGGTGGGGCTGCCTCTGGTAGCTCTAATCTTATGGCATTATAAGGATTTTTTCGCACATATATGTCTCTGTCTGTTATAACATCATAAGGCGGGCATACACATGTGCTTATATCATCAATCTTCTCTTTATTATATATTAATGCCCTGAAAGGTTTAGTAAAAGGTGTCTCCATATGACAGAATTTGTTAACACAGAAGGGGTTAAAAAGTCAAACTCAAACAGAACAAGGACATTTATTTCCTTGACCATTTCCATTGCTTCTGGGAGACTTGTTATCATCATCTTACGTTTCATGTTTGGGATACCTCCTAATTGTCATTGATGGAACCGTAGTGGGTTCTTTGGCTATGATGGTACCTCATTTTATTATGTTGACACAAGAAAATATACATTACCCACTTAGTAATGAGCGAGCCTTTTGATAGTAAAATAAGATAATCTATGGTTTAATTGCTTCCTAATAGAATACGAAAGTGTTTCTATCATATTACAATAAGAGGAAATGAGAAGAAGAACATTTTCATCTCAAAGGCCGATTATAAAGGGTGCTCTGTGGGAAACCAACTGGCCTTGATAATAGAAGGATATCTTGCTCTAAAAACTAACACCCTGTCTAACAATGGTATAAAATAATACTTTTTGAGGATGATGAAAATAAGATCATACAAAAATAGTTGGACAATTTATAACATGATATGTCCTATTTCAAGGGGTGACTGTGGTGTTTTCTCTATCGTGGTGATTAGAAAACTTCTTTTTATTGCAATTATATATGAGCAGGAAATCATACCATAAAGCTGCATAAGAATATTGTTTTAAAATAGAGTTTAAGGCTTGACTTTATTATCAGTATATAACCTGGTGTTTTATTCGCCCAGGTGTTTCTGAAAAACCTTTTTATTGTTCCTTTGCAGGTTAATTCCATATTAGAAAAGACTTGGCAACCTCTTCTACCAATTGATCCTATTTTTTCTTAAAAAATCCTGGGCTGGTTTGTAACCAAAACGGGCAGCAATTTTTATATCATTTATAGCTTGCTGGTAGTTGCCGAGTTCAGCATAGGCATTGCCACGGTTGTAATAGGCAACTTCATCCTTTGGGTCTAATTCAATTGCCTTATCATAATCCCTTATAGCCTGTTTATAGTTGCCGAGGTCAGCATAAGCATTGCCACGGTTGTTATAGGCAACTGCATCCTTTGGGTCTAATTCAATTGCCTTATCATAATCCCTTATAGCCTGTTTATAGTTGCCGAGGTTATAATAGGCATTCCCACGGTGGTAATAAGCAACTGCATACTTTGGGTCTAATTCAATTGCCTTATCATAATCCCTTATAGCCTCTTTATAGTTACCTAGGTCAAAATAGGCAACCCCACGGTTATTATAGGCTTTTGCATATTTTGGGTCTAATTCAATTGCCCTGTTATAATCCTTTATGGCCTGCTGGTAGTTGCCGAGGTTACCATAGGTAAGCCCACGGTTGTTATAGGCAACTGCATACTTTGGGTCTAATTCAACTGCCTTATCATAATCCCTTATAGCCTCTTTATAGTTACCTAAGTCAAAATAGGCACCCCCACGGTTGTAATAGGCAACTTCATCCTTTGGGTCTAATTCAATTGCCTTATCATAATCCCTTATAGCCTCCTTGTAGTTGCCGAGGTTACCATAGGCATACCCACGGTTGTTATAGGCAACTGCAAGTTTGGGGTCTAATTCAATTGCCCTGCTCAAATCCCTTATAGCCTCTTTGTATTTGCCGAGTTTATTATAGGCAACCCCACGGTTATTATAGGCTTTTGCATATTTTGGGTCTAATTCAATTGCCTTATCATAATCACTTATAGCCTCCTTGTAGTTGCCGAGGTCAGCATAAGCATTGCCACGGTTATTATAGGCTTTTGCATATTTTGGGTCTAATTCAATTGCCTTATCATAATCACTTATAGCCTGCTGGTGGTTGCCGAGTTCATCATAGGCAGCCCCACGGGCTATATAGGCGAGCGAACCTTTTGGGTCTAATTCGATTGCCTTGTTATAATATTCGATTGCCTGTTTGTAGTCTTTGGATAGATACAAAGCATATCCTTTTTCAAGATTCTCTATGGCAGTTAATCCTTTGATGTTTCTGTTGTAGGATTCTTCTATCTTCTTTTTATCCTCACCCTTTGCTGTCTGTAATTCTCTTCTTAACCTCTCATTCTCTCTTGCAAGCTCTTCAGATTTAAGCCTTATCTCCTCAAGCTCTCTTGTCTTGTCTCGGTCT
>JAOAHW010000184.1 GCA_026415015.1 Syntrophorhabdaceae bacterium | reverse complement strand
CTCTTAGATGGCATCCATCCAACGCTAAATCATTTCCCCGAAGAGCCCAATGGCATGACCCGTGATTACTGTTATGTAAAAGATATAGCCATGGCAAACCTTCTAACTACAGAAAAGGATACGATTGGGATTTTCAATATTGGGACAGGCATGGGTACAACCACCCTTGAGCTATACAGACAGGTTTTAAAGACCTTAAGGGCAAAGGGTGTCACTGTGCCAGAGGCCTTTGATGAACCAAAAAGGGATGTAGCAAGGCCTGGTGATATAAGGGTGAGTACATTAAATCCTATAAAGGCCAAGATAGAACTGGGCTGGGAGGCACGATACAGTATTGAAATGGGTCTATTGGAGACAATAGATTGGTATCTCAATAAGAGATGAATGTAAAGATCCTCGGCACAGGCACATCCATTCCCTCTTTGAAGAGACTTTCCTCATCATATCTTGTCACAACAAAGGGCTATAGGATACTTATAGATGTAGGTCCATCTGTAGTGAGGAGGCTACTTGAGTTCGACTACAGTGTCAATGATATAGACCTTATCATAATCACCCACTTCCATGTAGACCATACAGCGGATCTCTCCACCTTTCTTTTTGCTTGCAACTATGGTATCGAACCGAGGAGAAAACCACTTTTATTGATAGGCGGTCCTGGTTCTAAAAAATTCTTCAAGGGTCTCTCAGCAATATATCCCTGGGTCCTCCCAAATTTTTATAAGCTAACACTTAAGGTCCTGGCCAGGGGCATATATAATTTTCATGGGATTAGTATAGAGACAGTAAGGGTCAATCATAACAGCGAAAGCATTGCCATTAAGATAAGCCATGAAAAAAGTGTTGTATTTTCTGGGGATACATCATATTCAAGAAACCTTTCAAGGTTCTTCAATGATGCAGACCTTTTGATAACAGAATGCTCTTTTCCTGAACGAAAGGTAAAGGGGCATCTGAATCTTGCTATGCTCCAAAGGATAGTAGATGAGGCAAGGCCAAAGAGGGTTATA
Organism: Syntrophorhabdaceae bacterium; assembly: GCA_026415015.1. Taxonomy (GTDB): domain Bacteria; phylum Desulfobacterota; class Syntrophorhabdia; order Syntrophorhabdales; family Syntrophorhabdaceae; genus DTOV01. The sequence goes on along the minus strand of JAOAHW010000184.1, from coordinate 4,456 downwards.
TTAAGCCACCTCTACCCTGACTGGGATGATTTCAAGGGTGTACTCCATGAGCCATTTCTTCTGGCCGAGGATGGCATGGAGATTGAGCTTTAATCCATATGTTTCTTGCTGAGGATGATGAGGTCGCCTATCCTTATGGCCTTAAATTTTTTTGAATCCTCTATCTCTGCCATAAGGCCTTCCTCAAAACCAGTGGCAATAACTACAAACCTACCATCGTCTTTGAGGTATGATGAACCCCTCTTTATGTATGCCTTGGTTAGCTCAAGGACAGGAAACTCCTTTTCCCACAGGTATGTGAGGGAGGGCTGGACAAAAATAAGGTCAAAGGCATCATTTAAAAGAAATGGAAACTCTACCTCAAAGTGAAAGAAACCATTCCTCCATGCCGCCTCTTTTGCCTCCATAAACCACTGGTTTTTCTTAATGGCTGCCCAGGATGAATCATCACTGTCCAGGTTTGAGAGTAGCCCCTGGATCTTCTTCTTGTCGATCCCTTTGATAAAATATGTGGATGTAATGACATCCATGGTATCCTTGATCCTCTCCCTGTATCTATTGAGCCTTATCTCAAGGCTGTTTTTCTCCTCCATATCTTCTTTTATCCGCTCTGATAGAGAAAAATATCTCCTGAACATATCTTTCAATTCCAATAGGATCTCCATGGGGTTTTTGTTAAAGAGCCCCATCTGATTTTTTGTATCTATATGGTTTGTCATGTCTTTAATAGACATGCCTATCAATGGGTTGCCCAGTTTAAAATGTCTCGACTTGAAGCCGAATCTCCTTTCCATGGCATCCTGAAAAATATCATAGGCAATATGTGACCTCTCCACACCGAAGACAATAGCCTCGAGTATATGTCTTTTGAGGCTTTCCTCGTCCTCCCATTCTGCCACAAATGTATTTTTCTCAGCGTATGGCAAAACAAAGGAAATATAGGCCAGCCCTTCTATTATACATGAGGTTATAGAGCCAAAGTTCGGGGTCATATCAAGAACCTTGAGGTTTAAAATCGAATCCTTTGTATATCTCTTTTCAGCAAAGAGGTTATCAAGGACAGCCTGTATATCAAACCCCTTCTGTCTGCCTTTCAAAGAAAACATAAATGTAAAGATATGGGGTGCATTGTAAGGGTTTATAAAATCTGTGGCTACAGGTGTCTTTAGATCAAGCCTCACATCTTTTTCCTTGAGATATACCTCTGTCTCAGGGAGATGACCATCCTGGAATATCTCATAATAGGCATCATAAAGGACAGGATATACATCTGCCTTTTTTTCCTTGCCTTTTATACCCTTTGTTAACGCCTCTTTTTTGATTTTTAAAAGGGTCAGAAGGTTTTCCCTTTCCCTCTCTAACACCTCAGGTATTGTTTTTAGTATAGCCTCTGGGGAGAAGAGATGATAAAAGAGATGGAATGGACTGAAATCTGATGAAACATACGGATATTCAATATCAATCTCAATGAGACTTGTCTCAAAATCTACAGGTTTTTTAACGAGGATCCAGTTTCTGCCGTTGGTGAGAATCCCCCATGGTGTCTTTGTCTTCTTTATTATATATAGGAGCTGATATAGGGGGAGTCTGTTCTCAAATTCAAGGAAGAAGCCACTTATGCCCTTTTTCAGGGTCCTACCGTATCTTTTTACCATGACAATACCAAGGGTATTGCTGTAGTAGTCTTGCGTTCCCCAGAGTTTAGAGGCGGAAAGCCTTTCATCCTCTGTCTGGAAAAGGGCTATATCCGGTGGCTTTACATTGTCTTCAAAAAAGGCAGGCTTTGATTCATAGGAAAAACCCAAGGCCTTGAGTATAGGTTTTACAAGGTGTATCTCTGTGTGTATCTCACTGGCAAACTTTTTTTTGTCTTCAAACATCTGTAATAGCTCATAGATGGATGAACAGGCATCAATTTTTTCAGGCAGAGACAGGATCTTTTCTATGCCTGCTTTTGATAACAGTGTATTTCTTAATATGGAGGGGTGCATTTTTTGAAGATAATAATAGATTAGGCCTATTTAGTCAAGAAAAGGGATGTCCTTTTCCTCTTTATCTATGCCCATATCCTGGGTACGCTCTATCTCTTTGAGTTTCATCCTGATGATTACTATAAGCCCTATTATGCCTGCCCAGAAAAGGGCAAGGGCCTGATATATGATGTATCTGTCATAGGGGGCTGAAGGAAAGACCTGTATCTGTTCCTCCGCCCATAGGGATATGGCAGTGAAAAAAGAAATCAGGATGAGAAACATGGAGCTTTTTATCGCTATCTTGATTTTTCTATCTCTAATCATCTTGATTTTTTCCAACATCTTTTCCTTCATGTTATAAAACCGATTATGGTCATAACAACAAAATATACCGTATATATTATGCCTATCCATGTGAAGGCAGTGCTTTTTTCGTCTCTTGCTGATTTTCTATCTAAAAATGGTATGAGAAAGAAAAACAATATACCCAAGGATATGAGGATTATGGCTATCATCTCTCCGTTTAGACCCATAATATCCCCTGGAAAAAGCTTCAAGGTCTGAAATAGAAACAGGAAATACCATTCAGGTTTGATATTTTCAGGGGGTGCTGCAAGGGGGTCTGCTTTTTTTCCTATCTCAGGGGGCAAAAATACTGATAATGTAACCACCACACCAAGGGCAATAAGCCATAGGATAAAATCTTTATACAGGACATTGGGGAAGAAGGGTTCATATTTTTTTACATTATCCTTCTGCGATAGGGGTATACTCATGCCATGATACTGGACAAGGAGGACATGTATCCCTATAAGAAGCAATGTAAAAAATGGCAGCACTGATACATGGAAACCATAGAAGCGTATAAGGGTCTCTCCTGTCACATCCAGACCACCCCTTAAGAATGACTTTATAAAACCGCCTATAACAGGGAGGTTACCTGCACCGCCTGTTGCCACCCTTACAGCAGCGAATGCCCGCTCATCCCATAGGAGGAAATAACCGCTCAGGCCAAAGAATATGGAGATGGCAAGGAGTATAAACCCTGTAATCCATATAAGCTCCCTTGGCTTTCTATAGGCCTTAAGAAGCAATGTACCAAATACATGTATAAATAGCACTCCTATTGCAAGCTGGGCACCCCAGTGGTGGAGGGAACGGAATAGCCAGCCCATATTCAGCTTTGTAACTATCTCAATTATGCTCTTGTGTGCCTGTTCATGGTAGGGGACATAATAGAAGCTCAAGACCATACCAGTGATAAACTGGAGGGCAAAGAGAAACATGGTAAGTCCGCCAGTATAGTATAATATACCGTATTTGTGGACAGGGATGAGCTTGTGTTTTGTAAATGACCTTATTCCTTCAAAATCATATCGCTCATCAAACCATTTTTTAAGCCTTTGGCAGCTCAACCTTTATCCCCTTTTTTGCAACAATTAGTTTTTCACCCTCCTGGGTCAATTCAAAGAACTCAAGAGGCTTGGGTGGAGGCCCCTCGATGACCTTTCCATCCATATCAAACCATCCTTTGTGACAGGGACAGTAGAATTTTTTATCCTCTGGTTTATATGCAATGTTGCATTCCATATGGGTGCATACACCCTTTAATGCCACTGTCTTGTTGTCAGGCCTTTTAAAGATAAAGCCCAATTTACCTCCCCATGGAAAGGGCTTTACTGAATTAGCAGGTATATCTGTAAAGTCTTTAGCATTGAGGACTACAAAATCTGGCTCTTTACCCAGGGTTGGATATGCAAATTTTAAAAGGGCATAGAAACTACCTGATAGAAATGCTATCAACCAACCCCCAAACAGGGTATTTAAAAACTCTCTCCTTGTTATAAGAGAAAACTTAAGCCTCATTTATATTTTCCCAAAAGTTTTTTCTTTAAAATAGCCTTTCTTAGCCCCACGATGGAATCAGTGGGTCTCACATCCTTTGGGCATGCATCAATGCATCTGAAGACTGTATCACAACCCCACACGCCTCTCTCATTGTTTACATCATCTAAGACATCGCTTGGTCTTTCATCCCTTGAGTCAAGGATAAATCTCTCGAGCTTTACCAGGGCAGCAGGCCCAAGATAATCAGGGTTTCTCGCAAGCACTGGGCATGCGCCATAACAGGATGCACAGAGTATACAGTTTACAAACTGGTCTATCTGTTTCCTCTGCTCCTCGCTTTGCTGTATCTCTTTCTCAGGGTTAGGGCTCTTCCTGATAAGGTATGGCTTTACCTTTTCATACATATTCCAGAAGGGTGTCATATCAACGACAAGGTCTTTTATTATCTCAAAATTGGGGAGGGGCTCAAGGATTATTGTATTTGTCCCAAAGGATGCCACCTGAGTCCTGCATGCAAGGTCGATCTTGCCATTTATTACCATGGCACAGGAGCCGCATACAGCAGAGCGGCATGAGGAGCGAAATGATAGTGTCCCATCTATCTCATCCCTTATCCCTGTCTCTTATACACATCT
>JAOAHW010000166.1 GCA_026415015.1 Syntrophorhabdaceae bacterium | reverse complement strand
CTCATGGGCGATACCCGATGAGAGCTGGCCTATTATAGAGAGTTGTTCTGATTTTTTAAGCTTCTCCTGCAATTCCTCCCTCTCAGCAAGCTTCTCTACCATCTCATTGTAGCTCTCTATAAGGGTTCCTATCTCATCTTTTCTGTTTTTATTCCTTATCTTTACAAGCTCGCCCTGGGCAATCCTTTTGCTGGCCTCTGCCACCTTTTTTATAGGTTCTGTATACTTCTCTGCTATGAGTAGGCTTAAAATAATGCCTATGCTGAATGCAAAGAGCATGCTTAAAACCCTCTTGATATGGTTTTTCCTCTGCAGCATCTTATAGTCATCAAGGATCATATTGATATGGATATAGCCTATGTTTTGACCCTTAATAGATACAGGCATGATGACATTATATAGCTTTTGTGTCTCCTTTTTACTCTCCTCACCCATCCTTGCTGTTATTATGAGGTCCTTTCTTCTCCCCTGTTTTTTCTCAGTTATCTTTTCCTTTGTCCCTATTTTTTTTGGGTTTGAGCTCGCTATAACCTCTGAACTGTCGCTTATGATAGAGATCTCGCTTATACCTTTCTTGTTTAGCATATCAACATAGCTCTTGAGGCGCTCGGTGGTATTTCCCTTATAGGTCAATTCTTCTACGCTTATCTGTATTGCCTTTGTTATATCATCTATATTCTCCGTAACCTTTTCTATTACCATATCCTCTGTTCTCGAATAGATGATGGTAAGGGAGCTTATAGAGGCTACGAGTAGAAAAAGGAGTATCAGGAGCAATTGGGTCTTAAGGGAGAGACTTCTGAAAAAATTTTTTAATCTTGAGACAATCTTTCTCTCAGACATTTAAGCCTCGCAATTATACTATCCTTTGAGATAAGGGGAATGATATCCTTCAAGGGCGGTCCATTTTTTTTACCTGTAAAGATTATCCTCAGTAAAATCATGGCCTCTTTCTTAGATAGTCTGTATCTTCCCTTTAGCTCGTCCACATGCTTATCAAGCTCAGCGACATCTTTGAAAAGCATCTCCATGTTATCTATAATGTCTTTAAGCCCTTTAAATTGAGATATATATGATATACCATCCTCATCTATTGTTTTACCATCAAATATAGTGAGGAGGTTCTTTAGCTCTTCTATTGTACTGGCATTTTCCCTTAAAGCATTTACCTTTTGATTGTAATCATCGCTCAGGCCTAACTCATTGATTAGCCTTTCTGTGGGCATGTTTTTTATATGTTCTTTATTTAACCACAAGAGCTTTTCTAAATCAAAGAGGGAATCAGAGGGAGAAAGGGAGCTAAGGTCAAAGGTCTCAATGAGCTCTTCTATTGACAGAACCTCTTTTTCAAGAGACCTTCCTGTTATGCCAAGATAGTTTATGATTGCCTCTTTTAGTATCCCCATTGCCTTAAAATCCTTGATACCTGTCACACCGTGCCTTTTGCTCAATGGTTTTTTGTCTCTACCTACCAAAAGGGAGTGGTGTGCGTAGAGAGGCGGCTCTTTTTCAAAGGCATGAAAAAGCTTTATCTGTTTGGGCGTATTAGAGATATGGTCAGCACCTCTTATCACATGGGTTATACCTGTTAACATGTCATCTATGACAGCGGCAAAATTGTAGGATGGTATATTATCTGATTTCATAATAATGAAATCGTCAACATGGTCATAGGGGAAGTCTATCTCTCCATGGATCAGGTCTGTAAAATGAACAGGTTTCATAGGGGAAATAAAACGGATTACAGATTCTCTGCCTTCTTTTAGATATTCTTTTATGGTGTCGCTTTTTAATTCTCTACATCTGCCATTGTATCTCGGAGGTAGACGCCTTGAAAGATAGGCCCTCCTCATCTGTTCTAATTCATCTTTTGTGCAGAAGCAATGATATGCCAATCCCTTTTCAATGAGCCTATCAGCATATTCTTTATATATCTCAAGCCTCTCTGTCTGCCTTATTGGGCCTTCATCCCAGTGGATGTCAAGCCATTTTAAGTCATCTATAATGGATGACTCATATTCCCTCCTTGACCTCTCAATATCTGTGTCTTCTATCCTTAGGCAGAAAATACCCTTTTCCTTTCGGGCAAAAAGATAATTTAAAATTGCTGTCCGTGCATTGCCCACATGGAGATTGCCTGTGGGGCTTGGTGCAAACCTTACCTTAACCAAAACAGACCTCGTGTTAATAAAATTTCAGATTAATTTCTATGTCTTGAATAATCCCATCATACAACAGCTGTATCAAATTTGGTTCTAATGATACGCCCCTTTATAAATTACCTTTTATAAGAGTAAGGTATTAAGAGGCCCTTTCAACAGTTTTCAAACAGCTTTCATTACCCCATAAGATTGAGTTCCCCTGTTACCTCCTGCCATTTTGCAGGCTCTTTTTCTAACAAAACCACAGCATAAGAGGCTATGCCCTCTTTCCTACCTATAAAGCCAAGGCCCTCTGTGGTCTTTCCTTTAATTCCTATGCAGTCTTTTTCTATATTTAATATCTCGGCTATCCGTTGTCTAATCTTATCTCTGTATGGATATATCTTAGGTGACTCAGCAACTACTACAGTATCTATATTTATAATCTTATAGCCCTTTTTCTTTGCTAGGTCTGCCACATATGCCAGGATCTTTGCGCTGTCTATATCTTTTATGCTCATATCAGTATCAGGGAAGTGATGGCCGATGTCATCTTCTGATATGGCACCGAGTATGGCATCGCATATGGCATGGATAAGGCAGTCACCATCCGAGTGACCGAGGAGACCCCTGTCGCTTGGTATCTCAATACCTCCGAGATAAAGCCTTCTCCCTTTTACAAGGGCATGGACATCATAACCTATACCTACCCTCATTGATTGAGACTGCCTTTTATCTCTGAAAGGATACCTCTCGCCATGATGAGGTCTTCTGGCGTAGTTATCTTTATGTTGTAAGGTGAACCTTCAATGACCTTTACCTTCTTACCCATGGATTCAAGAAAGGTGGCGTCATCATATCCATAGAGTTTCTTTGCCATACCCTCTCTGTAAGCCTTTGTTATGAGATCGTATTTAAAGGTCTGGGGTGTTTGTACCTGCCAAAGGGAGTCCCTCTCCAGGGTCTTTAGAACAAAGCCCTCTTTTGATATGACCTTTATGGTATCCTTCACAGGGAGTGCAGGTATTATAGCATCGAACATCTCCATGAGGTATATACCTTTTTCAACAAAGGAAGGGGAGATAAATGGCCTTGCACCGTCATGTATTATTACTATATCGCAGGGGCTTTCAATGGCATCAAGACCGTTTTTAACTGAATCCTGTCTGAGTCTTCCGCCTATCACAAGCTTTATCACCTTATTAAACCTGTAGGTCTCTAATATCTCTTCCTGTATAATAGGCAGATCCTTCTGGTTTACCACAAGATATACACCATCAACAGGTTTACACTCTTCAAAAACCTGAAGTGTATGGGCAATAATAGGCTTATTGTCAAGGAGTAAAAACTGTTTGTTTGTAGGGGCACCCATCCTCTTTCCTGCCCCTCCTGCCAGTACAATTGCCAGTATCCTCATATCTTATCTTACCTGTTCCCCCATTCTGTACTCGTCAATAAGGACAAACTCCTTTTCAGCAAGCTCTTTTAATTTTGCAAAGATCATCCTCCCTGATGTTGTCTGAAGGACACTTGTTACCACTACATCCACACTCTTGCCAAGCATCTTTTTTGTCTCATCTACTACAACCATTGTCCCATCATCCAGATAACCTATGCCCTGTCCGTACTCTTTTCCCTCTTTCAGTATCTTTATATTCATCACCTCTCCAGGGAGTATGGTTGGTTTGAGGGCTGTGGCAAGCTGATTCATATTAAGGACTTCTATGCCCTGGAGTTCTGCAACCTTATTAAGATTGTAATCATTTGTAATTATCTTTGCATTTAGCTTTTTTGCAAGGGCAATGAGTTTTGAATCTACATCCTTTAGTTTTGGAAAATCATAATCAACTATCTTAATCCTTACAAAGTTCTGTTTTTGTAGCCTGTGGAGCACATCAAGGCCCCTCCTGCCCCTTGTCCTCTTCACAGGGTCCTGCTGATCCGCTATGTGCTGTATCTCATACAGGACAAACTGGGGTATCACAAATGTCCCCTGCATAAAACCTGTCTCACATATATCAGCTATCCTTCCGTCTATGATTGTACTTGTATCAACAAGCTTTGTATCCTCTGATTCCTGCATCTTATCAAGTATAGGTATCTTTGATAGGTCCATAGACCTGCTCTTCTTTTCACCTATCCTGAATCCAAG
>JAOAHW010000151.1 GCA_026415015.1 Syntrophorhabdaceae bacterium | reverse complement strand
TCATAGACGATCTCCATAGCCCTTCCCCCTAATACATAGGAGGGTCTTACCATGACAGGATAACCTATGGCTTCTGCTACACTTACGGCCTCTTCTGGTGTCCTTGCTGTCCCACTTGCAGGCCTTTTAAGATTAAGCTTTGTAAGGAGCTCATCGAATCTCTTTCTGTCCTCTGCCCTGTCTATGGAATCAGGGGATGTCCCGAGTATATGTACCCCTGCCTTTGATAAGGGCACTGCAAGTTTTAGAGGGGTCTGTCCACCAAACTGGACAATGACACCATAAGGCCTTTCCTTCTCCACAATGGATAGGACATCCTCGTATGTAAGGGGCTCAAAGTAGAGTCTATCTGATGTATCATAATCTGTGGATACTGTCTCAGGGTTGCAGTTCACCATTATGGTCTCAAAACCCTCGTCCTTTAATGCAAATGCAGCATGGACGCAGCAGTAATCAAACTCTATACCCTGACCTATTCTATTTGGGCCACTACCTAATATCATCACCTTTTTTCTTTCTGTTGGCTCTGACTCGCACTCGAGGACAGTCTTCATAGAGTTGCCCCCTTCATCTATAGAGAAGAAGGGTCTCTCATAGGTTGAATAAAGATAGGGTGTATAGGCAGGAAACTCAGCAGCACATGTATCAACGGTTTTATAAACAGGTATGATACCTGCCTTTATCCTTCTATCTCTTATGGCATCCTCATCTGAGTTTAATAGACCTGATAGGTATCTATCAGAGAAGCCAAGCTCTTTTGCCCTCCTCAAGACAGATGGCTCATGGAGAACAGAATGGCCTTTTAAAATATCCTCAAAGTCCACAAGCTCTTTTATATTGTTTAAAAACCAACGGTCTATGTTTGTATATTCATATATCTCATCTATTGACAAACCTTCTCTCAATGCAGCCCTGATATACCAGAGTCTCTCCCAGTTGGGTATCCTCAATTTTTCTATTATGGCATCTCTTTTTATGGCCTCTCCATCACCTAATTTTTTAGTAAGGCCATATTCGCCTATCTCAAGGGACCTTATTGCCTTCTGTAATGCCTCTTTGAATGTCCTACCTATTGCCATGACCTCGCCCACTGACTTCATCTGCGTTGTCAGTGTCTGGTCTGATTCAGGAAACTTCTCAAAGGCAAACCTGGGGATCTTAACGACCACATAATCTATGGTGGGTTCAAAGGATGCAGGTGTCTTTTTTGTAATATCATTGGGTATCTCATCAAGGGTATACCCCACAGCGAGTTTAGCTGCTATCTTGGCTATAGGGAAACCTGTGGCCTTACTGGCCAGTGCTGAAGACCTCGATACCCTGGGGTTCATCTCTATTACATACATTTGACCGTTTCTGGGGTTTACAGCAAACTGTATGTTTGACCCGCCAGTGTCAACCCCTATCTCCCTTATGACCTTTATTGCCCCATCCCTCATTACCTGATATTCCTTGTCTGTAAGTGTCTGGACAGGTGCCACTGTGATGGAGTCACCTGTATGGACGCCCATGGGGTCGAGGTTCTCTATGGAACAGATAATTACTACATTATCCTTTTTATCCCTCATCACCTCGAGCTCAAATTCCTTCCAGCCTATTACAGACTCTTCAATTAAGACCTCATGATAAGGGCTTGCATCAAGGCCATACTGGACATATCTCTCAAACTCTATCCTGTTGTATGCAATATTTCCCCCTGTCCCTCCCAGGGTAAAAGATGGTCTGATGATAAGGGGAAAATCTATCCATTCAGCTATCTCCATGGCCTCAGATACAGATTTTGCATATCCACTCCGAGGCACAGAAAGCCCAATCCTTTCCATTGCCGCTTTAAAGAGACTCCTGTCTTCTGCCTTTCTTATGGCCTCCACATTTGCCCCTATCATCTCAACACCATATCTGTCAAGAAAACCATCTTCTGCAACCCTCAAAGAGACATTCAATGCTGTCTGGCCACCAAGGGTGGGCAGGATTGCATCAGGCCTCTCCTTTTCTATAATCCTCTCAACCATGTAAGGTGTTATAGGCTCTATGTAAGTCACATCAGCAAGCTCAGGGTCTGTCATGATTGTTGCGGGGTTTGAGTTAACGAGTATTACCCGAAAGCCCTCTTCTTTTAATGCCTTACAGGCCTGGGCGCCAGAATAATCAAATTCACATGCCTGTCCTATGATAATTGGGCCTGACCCTATGATGAGGACGCTCTTTATGTCATCTCTTTTTGGCATCTGTTACCCTCTTTATGATTTTCTGTGCCTTTCCATCATCTCTATGAATAGTCCATAGAGATAGGTTGCATCATGGGGCCCAGGGGATGCCTCAGGGTGATACTGCACTGAGAATACTGGGAGTTCTCTATGGGCAAGACCCTCCACTGTCCTGTCATTTAAGTTTATGTGGGTAATCTCTGCAATACCTGCAAGGCTATCCATATCCACTGCAAATCCATGGTTTTGAGATGTTATCTCCACCTTCTTTGTCCTTAAGTCCATAACAGGTTGATTTGCACCCCTGTGACCGAACTTGAGCTTGTAGGTCTTACCTCCCAGGGCAAGGCCTATTAGTTGATGGCCAAGGCATATACCGAATATGGGCTTTTTTTCTATTAATTGTCTAATATTTTCAATGGCATATCTTACTGGTTCTGGGTCACCTGGTCCATTGGAGAGGACAATCCCATCAGGGTCCATATCTAAAACCTCAGATGCCGGCGTATGGGCAGGTACAACACTTACCTTGCATCCTGCACTCACAAGGTTTCTTAAGATATTATACTTTACGCCAAAGTCATAGACCACAACATGGAATTTTACTCCCCCGGCAGGTCTTTTATAGCCTGTCTCTAATTCCCAGAGACCCTCATCCCATACATATGGACTGCTACAGGTTACATGGTCAACGAGATTTAGACCTGCCATAGATGGATGTGTCTTTGCCTTCTTTAATAGGCTCAATGGATCTAAGTCACTGGTAGAGATGATGCCGTTTAATGCACCAATCTGTCTTATATGTTTTGTCAGTGCCCTGGTATCAATGGCGAATATACCCACAATATTGTGTTTTTTTAGATGATTATCAAGGGATTCTGATGCTCGCCAGTTGCTGGGATATGGGCATGGCTCCTTTATAATGAAGCCCTCCACCCAGGGTCTGCGGGATTCTATATCTTCTATGTTTACACCATAGTTTCCTATTTGGCTGTAAGTCATGGTTACTATCTGGCCTTTATAGGATGGGTCAGAGAGTATCTCCTGATAGCCTGTTAGGGATGTATTGAATACTACCTCCCCTAACACCTCTCCCTCTGCACCAAATGAATAACCCTCAAACACAGTCCCGTCAGCTAAAGCAAGGATTGCCTTTTTAGGTTCAACCATTCTATCCTTCCAGTTCTATTTTTTAGCCATATAGTAAACCAGATTTCTCACATATTTGCAAACACTATTAATTTTCTCTCATCTCCCACACACCACAGGGACATACGCCTGCACAAAATCCGCAACCTATACACCTTGTATCATCAACCACATATTCGTATGTGCCATCAGCATGCTCGAGCCTTGCAATGGCACCCCACTGGCAGGTGGCCTCACAGATACCACAGTCCCTGCATGTACCACAGGACAGACACCTGTCAGCCTCTGAGAAAGGGCTATCGTATCCAGCAAGACAGGCCTCGTAATACTCCCTTTTTATCCTATCATAGGGTATAACATCCTTTTTAACATAGGAATATGGGGCAGATGTGAGTTTTGAATGTATGTGCTCGGCTAAAACCCTACCCTGTCCTATTGCATGGGTTACAAGCCCAAGCCCTGTTACATCACCTATGGCATATACCTTGGGGTCAGAGGTCTGATAAAATTCATTGACTGTAAGCCACCCCCTCTCAGAATGTATGTAGTGAGGTATAAAGTCCAGAAGGGGCATATCACCTATTGCCATCACCACATAATCTGTATCCAAGGATGTGCCATCGGTAAAGTATATCCTTTTATCTTCTGGTTCATATCGCTCTACCGTCTTCGGCCAGATAATCTGGGTGCCCTTTTTCTTTGCAATATCCAGTTCCTTGCCAAAGGCAGCAGGTCTCTGGATGTCTATTGCTGTTACTGATTCTGCCCCAGATAGGAATGCCTCTGAGGCCACATCCATACCCACATTTCCAGCACCTATAACTACTACCTTTTTTCCTTTTAGGTCTGGTTTTTTACCAGCATTTATATCCCTTAAAAAATCATAGGCACTTACAGTATATTGAGAGTTAGGGAATTCTATTGTCCTTGGTTTATGGGCACCACAGGCAATCACCACTGTATCATGGCCTTTATGTATCTCCTCAAATATTTCCTTTGTCACCCTTGTATGGAGATGGATATCCACGCCTATCTGTTTAAAACGTTCTACCTCCTTTTTAAGGACCTCGTGGGAGAACCTATCCCTGGGGATACACTGCTCAATCTTTCCACCCAATCCCCCTGATGCCTCGTATATTTCTACATGATGGCCTTTTAAAGCAAGCTGCCAGGCAACGCTCATACCTGCAGGCCCACCACCTATAACTGCAATATTCTTCCCTGTTGTAGCAGCCCTTTTTGGTGCAGGCATCTCAAGGCTTAGTTGTCCAAGCCTGTCTATATGTAAAGGCCTGTCGTGTCTTGCCCTTGTGCACCCATCCATACAGAGATTGGGGCATATCTCACCACACACTGTTGCTGGAAGAGGCGAATACTCGAGCATCAGCTCTAATGCCTCACTTAGTTTCCCCTCCCTTATAAGCCTTGTCCTCTTATGGGTGGGTATATGGGTCGGACAGGCATACGCACAGGGTGGCAGGTACCTCTCGTTTAGCCATACAGGCCTTACCCTCCTCAATTCACCTGTTGCAATGTAGGGTATGACCTCCCACCTGCTGTGGTCTATATATTCTGCAAAGAGACCTCCTTCACCTATCTCTTTCTCCCAGCTATCTCTTCTGAAATCTGTCAGGGATATGCTAAACCACTGCCTTGAACGCTTCTCCTCTGGTGTATAGGGGATAAGCTTTTTCCAATCGTACTGTGAGCTTGTCAGCTCTTCGTAGTATGATAACCTATTTATGGCGGTAAGAAAGGGAACCATATTTGTCTTAAGCCATTGCCAATCCTGTTCTGATATATCGAGGAGCTTTACATCCTTTTCACTGAATCCCTTTATCTTCCCCCTGAAATAGATTACCCCTCCCACCATACCTACACAGGGCCTATATCCGAGGACATTGTCCTGATTTCTCGGGTTGACACCGCATACAACAGATATACCTCCTGCCTTGAATTCGGCAAAGCTATCTCCTACATCCCTGAAATACCAGGATTGAGGCGGGTCAAATCTTGGGTTGTGTTTTGTAAGGGTATCGCACCTTGCACCACCACTACCCTGAACATAGAGGATTCCCTGGGCAGCGGCATTGAATGCACCGTTTGTGACATCACCGAGGACAGTTATCTTTGCACCGCAGTTTAACCAGCCTACATCATCAGAGGCTGAACCAAAAATAATGATCTCTGTCCCCGACATACCCATACCACCGCATCTCTGACCTACAGGACCATATACATTTATCTTTACTGGATCTCCTTTGGGCCAGATCCTCCCACCTATGCCATGCTGTCCATCCGGCTCGATATTTAGTACCCTTGCACCATCTTCTACTGCATGCTGGATATACTCCTCAAGTATACGGGAGGATATACGCCTGCCACCTATATTACCCCGTATTATGGCCTCTTTTTTATCTATCCACTCGATAATGCCCTGGGTCTCTGAGTAAAATTCTAATTTTTTAGCATACATAGTTTATCTGTAACCTCTCTGCCATATCTTTATCGTCAATCCCTAATGCATCAGACATACCTATTGGTAGTTCTGTGCTTCTCCCCATAGGTGCAAATATCTTTTTCAACTCCATCTCACATGCCCTTATCACCTCAACAAGCCTCTCTGCCACCTTTTCTGAATCGAGCCTCCTGTATAGTTTTGGATCTTGGGTGGCAATGCCTCTAGGGCACTTTCCAGTATTGCATAGATTACACCTGTTATATTCATCCCCGAGGCATTCTGCAGTTGCCTGCATTATGTATTTTCCCACCTGAACAGCTGATGCGCCGAGCATGATTAGGGCTGCCGTATTAGAGGCAAGGTTTCCCTTTTTACCTATACCGCCTCCAGCAATAATGGGCAGTTCATTCTGTCTGCCCTGCCTTACAAGTTCGAGATAGCAGTCTCTTACATTGGATGCAATAGGATGGCCCATCTTATCAAGGGATACATTATATGCCGCACCTGTTCCTCCATCCTCTCCATCTATGGCAAGGGCTGCTGCATATGGATTTCTGGCAAGGTTATTGAGGACTGCTGTTGCTGTCTTTGTGCCAGATATCTTTGGATACACTGGGACCCTGAACCCAAAGGCCATGGACATGGACTGGATCATCTTTGCCACTGCCTCTTCTATAGAGTATTTGGTCTGATGTGTTGGAGGCGATGCAAGGTCTACCCTCTCAGGCACGCCTCGTATCTTTGCTATGAGTTTTATTACCTTCTGTGCCATGAGCAGGCCACCATCACCAGGTTTTGCACCTTGACCATATTTGATCTCTATGGCTGCCGGGTCTACAACCATATGGGGAAGGCTATGGATTATCTCATCCCATCCAAAATAACCAGATGCTATCTGGAGGACAAAGTATTTCAGATACCTGGAGCGTAAAAGCCTTGGAGGTACACCACCCTCTCCTGTACACATAACAATGGGTATGCCATCTACCTCATTAAGATAGGCAACACCCATGGCAAGGCCCTCCCACATGGGAGGAGACAGGGCACCTACAGACATGGAGCCTATCATAACAGGAAATATCTCCCTTACTGGCGGGATAAATTCCTCTTTTTCCCTGTCGATGGTTATGAGCCCATTTTTTGTTGTTAATGGCAGGTTCTCGGGCTGAAGTAACCTCCCGAGATATGTCCTTACCCTGAATTCATGCCTGCCTGCATCAAGGGCAGGGTCAGTGAGCATGGAGATACGGGTGAATTTTATCCTGTCAAGGGTTGAAGGATTTGGGTCATTTCTCCTTCCACCCCTTTTGTATGGTTCGCCACCTTTATTTTTAAAGGTATAGAATTTATGTTGGGGGTTAAATTCAGGTTCTATGGCATCGTTGGGGCATACAAGCTGGCACATGGCACAACCTGTGCAGTAGTTTTCCATGTCCTTTGCCTGTTCTATCACATGGATGACCTTTGTCTTTACTATTGGTTTGGGTATCTGCCCTTGAGACTCAACAATCCTGACCGACTTTACAGATGGTTTAATAGCGCCTGTAGGGCATACTGATAGGCACTGGCCACACCTCTTGCATCTGTCATCCCTCCAGCGGACTATATATGGAAACTCTTTAATGGATAGCTGATGATTAAAATCGCAATTTACATTAATTAAACCTGTCATGCTGCAAGCCTCAATTCTCTTATAAACTCACCTTTTAGCTGGTCCCAGACAAGAACCTCTTGGGCCTCGGGCGGGATAATCACCATATGGTATTTCATGGGAAATATATCTTTTGTCCTATCCCTTTCAGAAACAACCTTATCTATACCGCATATCTCTGACATAAGGCAGTATTTACCAGGGACACCGCCTACAGCACCAGGCCTTAGTTTTTTAGAATCCTGGACCATAAAACATGTACCATCTGGTGTAAAACCTATTACGCAGTTTGGCCCATCAATGACAAGGTATCTAAGGGACATCTTCATAAGATTCAACGACTCTTTTTCAGGCCTTAGGTCTATCTCTTGCTGATTAAGGGGTGTTATTACATCTTTGTAATACTGGATAGGCAGACCAAGCCTCTTTACTGTATAATGGAGGATGTGGGTAAACACCTCACTGTCACTATTGTATCCCATATAGCCCACAAATCTCCTGGATAGCAAAAACTCCCTTATAGGGACAAAGGCAGTGTTCTCTCCATTTGTCATGGTGGCAAATCCCTGGATAAAAAAGGGATGACATGCATAGAGGTTTATAGAATAATTAGTATTCTGTCTGCCCTGGGCAAGGATAATCTTTGCTGTAACCTCTCTGTTATCAAGGCTAAAGAATTCCCCGAGCTCAAGGGGGTCGCCCACCTCTTTTAAAGAAAGGACATCAGGGTAAAAGCTGAACACGATAATAGAACCATCATCCTCACCCATCTTGCGGAGGCTAACCCTTATATTTAAAAGAAGCATCTCTTTTTGTTCCTCTGTCATGTCTTTGCAGTTCTCTGGATATTCATATACCCTTGCAAAATAATGCCCCCTCTTCATGATACCCCTTACAGGTCTTATCCGCGGAGACCATTGAAAAATGAGCCTGAATCCGTGCATGTCCATAAATTCATCTAACATGTTCAGCCCTTTATCTGTGCATATCCCAGATAGGATGGGGTATCCCTTTAGACCTTCGAATACCCCTCCCAGATCCTTTAGAATCAACCCCATACCTGAGCCATCATGGCCTTCTTTCATGGTCTCAAGGGCATAAATATTCTCCTCAGGGGATATATATCTACTGGATGTTATAGCAGCAAGCCTGCACATTATATCTCCTCTTAAACAGTCTATCTATAGGGCATCTTCTCCTGTCTGACCAGAGCTTATCCTAATTGCCCTCTCCACAGGGTAGACAAATATCTTGCCATCTCCCATCTCACCAGTTCTTGCCTTTGCAATGATTATCTCTATAGCCTTATCCACATCTTCATCCTTCATAACTACCTCGATCTTTACCTTTGGGAGAAATCTGACCTCATATTCCCTGCCCCTGTATACCTCTACATAGCCTTTTTGCCTTCCAAAACCCCTTACCTCTGTGACGGTCATGCCATTTAATATGCCAGAGCTTACAAGGCCTGTCTTTATATCATCGAGTCTATGGGGTTTTACTATTGCCTCTATCTTTTTCATGTCTCCTCCTTTTAGATATGCAAATTATATGCCTTTTCACCGTGGAGGCTCTCATCAAGACCTATTATCTCATCGTCAAGCCTTGACCGCAGTCCAGTGAATGCACGGATCAAGTAGAAGATCAGGGCGGTAAGCCCTCCGGAATACACAATGGTCACCACAACCGCAATAAGCTGTTTTAGAAGTTGTCCTGGATTACCATAGAGGAGTCCCCTGCCAGCATCGTTTATGGATGGGTCTGCAAATACACCTGTTAATAGTGCCCCTAAGATACCTGCTACCCCGTGGATACCGAACACATCCAGAGTATCGTCATATCCAAAGAAGGGTTTAATCTTTGTAACAGCAATGTATGGTACTATACCTGCAAATATACCTATCAGTAGTGAACCTGAAATATTCACGAATCCAGCGCTCGGTGTAATGGTCACAAGACCTGCCACAGCACCTGAACAAAAACCAAGGAGCGTTGGTCTCTTTGTGATAAGCCATTCTGCAGCCATCCATGAGATTGCTGCCATGGCTGTTGCTGTGTTGGTGTTTATAAATGCTGCACCAGCAATGCCGTTGGCAGACAGGGCTGACCCTGCATTAAAACCAAACCATCCAAACCAGAGAAGCCCTGTACCTGTGGCAACCATGGTGAGGTTATGGGGTATCAATGTTGTATCCTTTCTCTTGCCGAGGAGTATAACACCTACAAGGGCTGCTATGCCTGCATTGATATGGACTACAGTACCACCTGCAAAGTCAAGGGCCCCGAGTTTTGCAAGAAAACCACCACCCCATACCCAGTGTGCCACAGGGACATAGACAAGACTCATCCACAATACAGTGAATGCCACCCATGCTGAGAACTTCATCCTTTCAATGAATGCACCGCTTGCAAGGGCTACTGTGATGGCAGCAAATGTGAGTTGATACACAATAAAGATGTATTCTGGTATGGTGTTTGCTGCATCGACAACGCTTTTTATGCCAATACCAGCTAAAAATAGCTTTGTAGGCCTTCCTATAATACCTGATATATCATCACCAAAGGTGAAGGTATATCCATAGAGGACCCATAATACACTAACTAGGGCAAAGGCTGCAAAGGACATGGATATGGTATTCAGTGTATCCTTTCTCTTTGCAAGACCACCATAGAAAAGGGCAAGGCCAGGGACAGTCATGAGCATCACAAGGGCAGTGGCCATAATCATCCATGCAGTATCGCCGCTATTGATCTCCACTATTTTAGTAGCGGTTTTTTCTTGTCCATAGGCAGCAGTTGATAAAAAGCCCATCCACATAAGTCCTGTTAAAACTCCTCTGATCTTCATTTTTTTCTCCTTTCATCTATTGATATTTTTTATCTCTATCTTAAAAGGACCTATCAACAGTCCTATATTTTAATAAGCAAAACATATACCAAAGACCAAATCAGAAGTTGTAAGTAAACCCTACACCATATACGAGGTTGTATTTCACAGGGCCATTGGGGTTATAGGAGTCCTTTATGTCTCCCACAGTGGGGTATTCTCTTTTTGCGTCTGATGACAGGGGGAACCAGTACTGGACAGATGGCTGGATAGTAAACACCTTTTTTATAGGTATGGTGAGCCCGGCCTTTACCATGCCATCATGGAAACCCTTGTATTTACTCCCAGTGTATGATGCTGTAGACCTATTATAGGTCTTCCAATAGTCGCTCTCGCCTATGAAATATCCAAACCCTGACGCTACATCGAAGGTTATATCTTTAGGAAGGGGGAATGAATGGGATAGCCCTAGGTTTATATATGTGCCTTTATAGTTTGTTATGTCTCTATATACTGTGATGGTGGGGTTGGCTATGGTCTTGTATGCCAGTGTGATAAAAAATTCCTCTGTCTCATCGGCATATTTTGTCCCATAATAGATGTATCCACCTGTAAAGGATAAGTCCTTGATGGTGTATGTATAACTCAAGGTGAGGTCGGTCTCATTCCAGCCTTTTTTAAACTCCTGGTTAAATGTGGCTGTCTTTGTGTTTCTCTGGTTTGTATCAAGATTACCCCAGATAGTAGCTGAAAAACCCTTTAAAGATAAAGACATTGAGGGTTGAATAACAAGGCCGCTTTTACCTATCTCATAACCCCTGAAGATATACTGGTTATAGGTACCCAGTGATACTGAACCTGTTACATCCTTGGTTTGCTCACACAGGGATAATCGTGGAAAAAATAGAGCAGCTAAAATGAGTAACACCGCCATTGCCTTAAGACTCTTCATAAAAGCACCTCCTGGGTTTGTAATAAAAATGTCTATTCTTAAATCAAATACTGTGCCATTCAGTAACATCATAAAATCATTAGGTTTTTTTGCTTTCCAATTTACAGGGCTTTAAAACAAAATTGTAATTTTTTTACAAATATGTTATAAAAATGGTTAATGGAGACCTTAAAGAGAAAAAATGCAGAGCTTTCAGCCTTGCTCGAGGTGAGTATGATACTGAACTCATCCTTTGAGCTTGAAAAAAACCTCTTAGATGCCATGAAGACCCTCTCTGACCAGCTTGATATGAATAGAGGTACAGTGACCTTAATAGATAAGAAGACAGGCGAACTCAGGATAGCTGTGGCATATGGCCTTACAAAAGAGCAGATAGCAAGGGGTAAATACAGGATAGGGGAGGGTATTGTAGGCAGGGTAGTAGAGACAGGCTCCCCTATGGTGATCCCTGACCTTGGTAAGGAGCCGCTTTTTTTAAACAGAACCCAGGCAAGGATTGAAAAAGACAACATATCCTTTCTTTGTGTCCCCATAGTGATTAAGGACGAGATACTCGGTGTCCTGTCTGTGGACAGGATATTTAATGAAATGGTGGCAATGGATGAAGACTTAAGGGTTTTACAGATTATAGCAACCCTCATAGGCCAGGCCATTAAAATACATGGGGCATATGAGAGGGAGAGGCAGGAAAAAGAGGTGCTGTCAACAGAACTGAGGTCTCGCTATAGCCTGCCAAACATTATATCCATATCTGATAAGATGCAGGATGTAATAAAGATATGCCTGAAGGTGGCAAAGAGTAGGGCAAATGTCCTCTTAAGAGGAGAAAGCGGCACAGGAAAGGAGCTCATTGCAAAGGCAGTACATTATGAAAGTGAAAGGTCCAGTATGCCTTTCATAGCAATAAACTGTGCTGCTTTGCCTGAGACACTCCTTGAGGCAGAGCTCTTTGGTTATGAAAAAGGTGCATTTACAGGTGCCACTGGAACAAAATTGGGGAGATTTGAACTTGCCAACAAGGGCACCATATTCCTCGACGAGATAGGAGATATAAGCCTATCCATACAGGCAAAGCTCTTAAGGGTATTACAGGAGCATACCTTTGAACGTCTTGGCGGGACAAGGTCTATCCATGTGGATGTGAGGGTTGTGGCAGCCACAAACAGAGACCTTGAGGAGATGGTTAAAGATGGGAGATTCAGAGAGGACCTATACTGGAGGCTCAATGTCGTGCCTATATTTATTCCGGCTTTAAGGGAGAGAAAAGAGGATATCCCGCCCCTCATAGACCACTTTCTCAAAAGATTCAATAAAGAATACGAAAAGGATATTGCCATCAACCCCGATGCCTTGAGAAGTCTTATGGATTATAGCTGGCCAGGGAATGTGAGGGAGCTGGAAAATACCATAGAGAGGCTTGTTGTCCTGAATGATAAGGGTGTAATCAATGAAGAGGAGATACCATCATATATAAAAGAACATAAAACAATGAAGGTTCATGACCACAACGATTCCCTCATTGCTGAGAAAGAGAGGCTTGAGAAAGAAAGGATAATAGAGGCCTTAAAAAAATGTAACTTCAACCAGTCCAAGGCAGCGAGGCTACTGGGTATAACCCAGCGTCAGATAGGATACAAGATACAGAAATACGGGATAAAATGATGTGATCTCTATAAGGCATTTGCATATGTCTTTACTTCTTTATCTAACCTTTCACCGAGTTCTTCAGCAGCGATATCAAGGTCATACTGTGATTGAAGTCCAAGCCAGAATTCTGCTGATGTCCCAAAGAATCTTGCAAGCCTCAAGGCAGTATCAGCAGTAACCCCCCTCTTGCCAAGGACAATCTCGTTAATCCTCTTAGGTGACACCCCAATATTTAAAGCCAATTTATTTTGACTTATACCCATTGGCTTAAGGAATTCTTCTAAAAGAACCTCTCCAGGGTGAACAGGATTAAGTTTTTTTTTCATAATCTCTCCTTAATGATAATCAGTTATTTCTACATCATAGGCATCAGTTTGTTCCCATATAAAACAGATACGCCATTGGTCATTGATCCTGATACTGTATTGACCCTCACGTGTGCCTTTTAATTTTTCAAGCCTATTAGCTGGTGGTATCCTAAGGTCATTAATATTTTTTGCATTGTTTATCATACGCAATTTCCTTAATGCAACTTGTTGAATTTCCTTTGGCAATTTGTTCGACCCTTCACGAGTATATACTCTCTCTGCCTCCCTGTCTTTGAATGATTTTATCATCTGACAAATTTTATAAATTTTATAAAGGAAAACTTCAGACGTCAAGGGCTATATCCCAATAGTAAAGAGGGGCTGGTCCCGCTATGCACGGGACCAGAATGGGGGGGTTATGTATGAAAAAACTCTGATTAGATTATGGGTAGGTAGCGTTCCAGCTCATAAGGTTGTATCCTTATCCTATAGTCATCCCACTCGACCTTCTTGCTCTGGATAAGCTCATTGAATATATGCTCTCCTAAGGCCTCTTTCAGGAGTTCACTTTTTTCAGCTAATTCTATGGCCTCGATAAGACTACCAGGTAGCTCATTTATACCCATGCCCTGTCTCTGTTCAGGGGCAAGATGATATACATCCACTTCAGTAGGTTCAGGTAGTGGGTATTTATTTTCTATACCTTTTAGACCTGCATGGAGCATGGCGGCGAATGCAAGATATGGGTTACATGCAGGGTCAGGGGATCTAAGCTCTATCCTTGTTGCCTTTTCCTTGCCAGGTTTATACATGGGCACCCTAACCAGGGCAGAGCGGTTTCTCCTTGCCCAGCAGATATACACAGGGGCCTCATAACCAGGGACGAGCCTTTTATATGAATTGACCCACTGATTGAGGACAAGGGTTATCTCTCTGATATGGGTGAGCAGCCCTGCTGTAAATGCCTTTGCATCTTCAGAAAGATGGTATTTATCCGTGGCGTTGAAGAATGCATTTTTATCTCCCTTGAAAAGAGACTGGTGGGTATGCATGCCACTGCCGTTTTCACCGAATATGGGTTTTGGCATAAAAGTGGCATAAACACCGTATTTCTTTGCTATCTCTTTTACTGTGACCCTGTATGCCATAACTGTATCTGCCATCTCAAGGGCATCGGTGTATCTCAGATCTATCTCGTGCTGTGATGGTGCCACCTCATGATGTGAATACTCAACCGCCACACCCATCTCCTCAAGGGCAAGTATGGTATCCCTTCTTAGGTCCTCTGCAGCATCAGCGGGATAATCAAAATAACCACCTTTATCGAGTATCTCTGTGGCATTGTCTGACTTAAAATAGAAGAACTCAAGCTCTGGCCCGAGATAGTAGTTTGTAAATCCCATAGCCTTCATCTTTTCCAGGGCCTTTTTTAAGGCGTATCGAGGGTCGCCTTTATATGGGCTTCCGTCAGGTTCATATATATCACAGAACATCTTTGCTGTTGCCTTTTCCTTTGGCCTCCAGGGGATAAGGGTAAATGTCTTTGGGTCAGGGATAGCCACCATATCGCTCTCATCAATTCGGGCAAAACCCTTGATAGATGAGCCATCAAAGCCCATGCCCTCCTCAAAGGCAACCTCCAGTTCATCCACATGGATGGCAAAGCTTTTTAGCTGGCCAAGTATATCGCAGAACCAGAACCTTATAAACCGCACATCCTTTTCCTTTAAGAGCTTCATCACATCCTGTTTGTCTCTTGGTCTTTCCATATTTTCCTCCTTGTTTAATTTATTTGACCCTTTCATCACAAAAAAGCATCGTTCAATCCATTAAAAAATGCACTGTAAAAAAGCCTTGCCTTCAATCTATACGAATAATACAGCAGATCTGTGTCATTTATTATATCTGTTAAATCTCCCCTATCCTTAAACCACTCCAGCACCATCTCTGTTGTAATCTCTGGGTGAAACTGGATGCCATAGGAATCTTTATATCTAAAGGCCTGTTGGGGATAACAGGAAGAGGATGCAAGCCTTGTTGCACCACCTGGAAGGTCAAAGGTATCGTGATGCCATTGAAAGACCTTACCATTTCCCTGTTCCCCTGCAAATTTACTGAAACAAAAGTCACATAGCCCTGATTGGGTAATATCTATATGGCACCAGCCTATCTCCTCGTATGGGCCTTTATAGACCCTTGACCCTAAGACATGGGCAAAAAGCTGGGCGCCCAGGCATATGCCGAGTATCTTAATCTCCCTTTTAAGGGCACGTTCTATGGCCCTGGCCACTATTTTCAGGTGACTGTATCTATCCATTTCATAGACACCCATAGGTCCGCCCAGGATAACCAGGTATCTACAGCTATCTGAGATATTTATTTTTTTAGCCATATATGCCTCTATTATCTCATAATCGATCCCGTGGGATCTAAAAAAACACAATAGATTCCCTGGCCCCTCATCAGGGGTATTCTTTATAATTAAAGCAGTCATATTACCTGCCTTATATTTAAAATTTTACTGTGCATCATAAAAGCTCCATAAACACTTTTAAGCAATTGTTATGCCAGTTGCAGTTGTATTAATCAGTGGTCTTATTATCTTTAAGGTGGGCTATGAGCAGATTAAGATAAAAACGCATGAGATGTATTTCATCCCTCAAGGTTACCTTGTTGTGGTCAATCTCCCATTCCTCTTCTATCTTTTTTATCTGATGTTGGGCATTTGTAAGGACAGTACTGATATCGTCCCAGGTAGTATCTCTTAGACCATGGCTTTCAATATTCTTGTTACCTACATTGAGGTTTTTTCTGTTTAGAAATATTATCTTTGCCGATGTCTCCATACAAAAATGAATAAGCAAAAGTAATGCCACAGTCATAAAAGGATTAAGACCAGGATAACCAGGTTTTTTTGTAACAAAATTGTAGATAATGACAAAATTGTATAACACGGTTTTGCTGGAGATTTATGCCTGTCTTATTTGCCTTGATGGTCTCCAAAGGTCTTTCATGCTAATAAAAAATATTGCCACAGATAACATGGGATAAAAGGATGAAGAATCATTAAAATCGTGGCCTGCATCGAGACAACATTAGTAATATCTTACCTTTACCTTCCCTGATAAGTGTCCTTTTATCTCTTTTATTGTTGTCTCGCCTCGGTGCAATATACCTGCGGCCAGGGCTGCCTCAGCTTTTGTTTTCTCGAATACCTCAAGAAAGTGAGCAGGGCTACCTGCACCGCTTGAGGCAATGACAGGGATACTTACATGCTCAGATACTGCCTTTATAAGCTCCAGGTCAAAACCTAAATTTGTCCCATCCCTATCAATGGAGTTTAAGAGTATCTCTCCTGCACCGAGTTCCTCACATATCCTTGCAAGGGTTATGGCATCTATATCTCTTGGTTCCCTGCCACCCTTTATGAAACACTGAAACCAGCAGTATCTCTCTCCATTCGGGCCTGGCTCATCTGTGACTATCAAATGGTGAGGGACACCGTGGGGAGAGGATTCATAATGTCTTTTAGGGTCAATGGATATAACTACAGCCTGATTACCATAGACCCTTGATATCTCTTCTATGGATGTGTTACCCCTTATGCCGTATTGCAAAAACTGCTCTGCAATGAGGACTGCATCGCTACCTATAGATATCTTGTCTGCCCCTGACCTGAAATATGCAGATGCCACATCAAGGGCAGAATAATATCTACCTTCTTCATCAGTGTATGATGTTATGCCACCACCGATGGTTAAAGGGACAAAGACATTCAAAGATGTCTCCTTCAATACATCGAGCATGGGGAGATTGAGAAGGGGGAAATTCCTGTAACCTGTTATATTTAAAAATGCAATCTCGTCTGCCCCCTCTTCATAATACCTCTGTGCCAGCTTTACAGGACTGCCCAGATCCCTTACCTGCCCTGTCCTGGTATCCCTTACATCGTACTGGTCTCCCTTTGTAACAACGAGCCTACCCTCATCGTCCTCTCTCACATCCATACATGCTACTATACGTTTTACAAGGGTTGTGGTCTCTAACGCAGAGTCAGGGATAACTGGACTTATACCATCCTCAAGGAAGTTTTTCAGTATCGTCAAGCCCACATCTCCACTTTTTTCTGGGTGGAATTGGGTGGCCATTACATTACCTACCTCAACAGAGCTTACAAATTCCTCTCCATAATCTGTTGTGGTGAGGATACATGTCTTATCCTGTGGGTCAACCACATAAGAGTGGACAAAATATAGATACTCATTGCCACTCAAGGAATTAAATAACTTAGAGGCCTTTTTTGGTTTTATGCCATTCCAGCCTATATGGGGTATAGAGAAGCTGGTATTTAATCTCCTCACCCTGCCTTTTAAAAAACCAAGGCCAGGGATCCCAGGGGATTCATCGCTATATTCAAAGAGTGCCTGGAGCCCAAGACATATACCGAGATATGGCCTCCCTGAACTAAGATATGTAAGAAGTGGCTCTATGAGGTTTTTATCTTTCAGGGTCTTCATCATCTCCCCAAATGACCCAACACCAGGGAAGATGAGTATCTCAGCCTCTTTTAGATCAAAAGGTGATTTGACGAGTTTTATTTTATAGCCAAGTCGTGTTACTGCATTTATAACACTCCTTACATTACCTGCACCATAATCGAGGATGGTTACTGTTTTTGTATCCATATCCAGTCCACTTAGTATAGTCATTTAAACATTCCAAATCAACAACATAAGAACTTTGCAAATTTTAGGCCTTATGAAAAGGTCTCTCTGGTCTTTTTTTTGCATAAAAATTTCATAAAATCTATATTTGCCCAAAAGAAGTAATAGTGTAAAATAATGTTGGTGGGACATTCATGCATAAAAGCACTGAGACTCTTGCAAAGGTCTCGTTTATGAGAACATTGATAAATCTCCTATGGAAGACCTCTTAAGATGTGTGGGATATTTGGGATTTATAACCATAAAGATGCAGCAAATATAACCTATCTTGGACTCTATGCGCTCCAGCACAGGGGACAGGAGAGCGCTGGGATAGCATGCTTTGATGAAAACACAGTACACCTCCATAAACAGATGGGGCTTGTATCTGATGTATTTACAGCGGATGTATTAAAAACATTACAGGGGACTAATGCCATTGGCCATGTAAGATACTCTACAGCAGGCTCAAGTGATCTAAAGAATTCCCAACCCATTGTAGTTGAATATCTAAAAGGACACCTTGCACTGGCTCACAATGGAAATCTCACCAATGCCCGAATCATAAGGGATGACCTGAGGGACTCAGGTTCTATATTCCAGACCACCACTGACACAGAGGTAATAGTCCATCTCATAGCAAGGTCTAAGGAGAGGAATACTGCAGATAGGCTTACAGGTGCACTAAATACCATTGAGGGCTCTTATTCCTTAGTCCTCCTTACCCCGAACGAGCTAATAGCTGCAAGAGACCCATACGGGATAAGACCTTTGTGTCTTGGAAGGCTAAAGGATTCACACATCATATCCAGTGAGAGCTGTGCCTTTGACCTGATAGAGGCAGAGTTTTTAAGGGAGATAGAACCAGGGGAGATACTGGTGATAAATGAAAAAGGTACCCATAGCCTCTTTCCTTTTAAAAAAGTGCCAAGAAAACACTGCATCTTTGAATATATATATTTTGCAAGACCTGACAGCTTTATGTTTGGAAGGACTGTCTATACAATAAGAAAGGCATTCGGCAGGGGGCTTGCAAAAGGAGATACTGTTGAAGCAGATATGGTAATACCTATACCTGATTCAGGGATAGGAGCTGCTATTGGTTATTCACAGGCATCAGGTATACCCTTTGAACTCGGTTTAATAAGGAATCACTACGTTGGAAGGACATTTATTGAGCCTGAACCATCTATAAGACACTTTGGAGTAAAGCTCAAGCACAATGCCATCCATGACCTGGTAAAAGGCAAGAAACTCGTTGTCATAGATGACTCCATAGTGAGGGCTACCACCTCAAGAAAGATTATATCCATGCTGCGATATTACGGGGCAAGGGAGATCCATTTCAGGGTAAGCTCACCCCCTACAAAGTATCCCTGTTTCTACGGTATTGATACACCATCGAGGAAACAGCTTATTGCCTCTTCCCATACTGTAGAAGACATCAAAACATATATGCAGTGTGATTCCTTGAGGTACCTCACAGTAGAGGAGATGAAGGATGCCCTTGATGGAGGCGATTATACCTTCTGTGATGCCTGTTTTACTGGTGATTACTTTATACCCTTTCCCAGGGCCATGGACATGGAACAGATGGAGCTTTTTTCCCGTCAATAAAAATTATTCTACAGTGACACTCTTGGCAAGATTCCTGGGCTGGTCTACATCTGTACCCAATAGATTCGCTATATTATATGCCAGCAGTTGCAGTGGAACTGCAGATAAAAGGGGCTGCAATTCATATATTGTCTTGGGCATGACAAAGATAGAATCTGCCCTATCTGCCATCTCATGGTCAGGGGTATCTGTATATAGTATTACCTTGCCCCTCCTTGCAAATACCTCCTCTATGTTACTGCATGTCTTCTGGTATGTCCTGTCATGAGGAGAAAGGACAACAACAGGTAGGCTCTCATCTATCAAGGCAATGGGACCGTGTTTCATCTCGCCGGCAGCATATGCCTCGGCATGGATATATGATATCTCCTTCAATTTTAGTGCCCCTTCCATCATGGATGGGTAGTTTATACCCCTACCAATATAAAGGAAGTTTTTGTATGTCATAAAGCGCCTTGCCAACTCCTCTATCTTCTGGGCATTATTGAGTATTGACTGGATCTTATGGGGTATCTTTTTAAATTCAACAATCTTTTCCCTTACGGTCTCTTTATCCAATACGCCCAAGAGTCTACCCATATGGAGCATGAGCATAAATAGAACAGATATCTGGGTTGTAAATGCCTTTGTTGATGCCACACCTATCTCAGGTCCTGCATGGGTAAATATTACACCATCAGATTCCCTTGCCAGGGTACTGCCAAGAACATTACATATAGACAGTGTATAGGCACCGCTTCTTTTACCTTCCTTCATTGCTGCTATTGTATCTGCTGTCTCCCCTGACTGGGATACAAGGATTAACATGTCGCTGGGGTCTATAATAGGCTCCCTGTATCTAAATTCAGAGGCTATATCCGTCTCCACAGGTATCCTTAAGGATGACTCAAAGATATACTTTCCTATAAGGCAGGCATGATAAGATGTGCCGCAGGCCACCATCCAGATTTTTTTTATATCTTTCACATCAGGGAGTTTTAGTTCATCAAAATCTACCTCTGCCTTCTCCTCCCTTACCCTTCCCATAAGGGTCTCTGTTATTGCCCTTGGTTGTTCATGTATCTCCTTGAGCATAAAGTGTTTAAATCCGCCCTTCTGGGCCATGGCACCTGTCCAGTTTACAGCATGGACCTTCCGATTTATCTCTTTGCCATCCATATCCATAATCGTGAAACCACTGTCTTTAAATATCACAATATCATTATCCTCAAGGAATATGAGTCTGTTGGTCATGTCAATTATGGCAGGGGCATCACTGGCAAATATGGATTCGCCATCTACAACACCAACAATAAGAGGGCTCTCCTTCTTGGCAGCAATCAATACCCTCTCCTGCTGCCTCATGATGCCCAGGGCATAAGAGCCCTCAAGCTCTCTAATGGCGAGCCTTACTGCATCAATAAAACCCTCTCCTTTTTCAATATAGCTGTTTATTAGATGGGGTATCACCTCTGTATCTGTATCTGATGTAAACTTTCGTCCCTGTTTTTTTAGCCTCTCCTTGATCTCCATATAATTTTCTATTATGCCATTATGGACAACAACTACATCTCCTGCCCTGTGGGGATGGGCATTTCGCTCTGATGGTATACCATGGGTAGCCCATCTTGTGTGGGCAAGCCCCATTGTCCCTTTTATCTTTTTTTCTGAGACAGCCTTTCTCAGGTCATCAGCCTTACCCTTCCTCCTTATTTTCTCTATGGTTCTATCGTGCCATATGGCAATGCCTGCAGAATCATAACCCCTGTATTCAAGTCTCTTTAAGGCATCAATTAGTATACTGAAGGCCTCACTTCTGCCCTGATAACCCACTATTCCGCACATAAAATCTTCTCCGTTTCTCTTTTTATAAAAATCTATTACTGCCTCATTTCAAGGTTTTTAGTTATATCCTCCTTGTCAGGGTAACCTGTTATACTTGAATTTTATCTACCCTGTCAATATATAGATAGATGTTAAGGATTGGCTCAATATTAAAACCCCCCTGTTTTTACCACCTTATCAAGAACTAAATAATCCATAAGGGCCAACTTATTTATAGTCTGTAGGAAAGGATAGACCTTCTGATCCCCTAAATATTTATATGGTTCGTTCCCTTGAGTAAAGAAGTAAGTCGTTGCACTCTGCTCCAGCTGGAACGACTTGGCTGCTACATTATATATGGCATCACGTTCAGCCTTTAGCGCAGCCTTCCACTGGGACAATTTTATTGGGTCATTTGTGCTATATACATAGGCTTCAAGCGCCTTTCCTTCTGCGACCATTGCGTTCGCTGCCTGTTGCATCGCGATTATAAGTGAGTCTGCTCCGTCCAGACTACTCTTAATAATAAAACTATTGTAGACGTCAAAGAACTTGTTAAAAGAGTTTTGGAGTGTCTGCTGTGCCCATTTAATGTATTGATAGGCATTTATTATCTCGCTCGCACCGCTCACAGCGTTTGCAATGTAGGGTGAGGTATACAGGGTTGTTACAAGGCCTAAGATTTCCATACCTGAGTCCTTGGCGTAGTCCACAGGCGTTGTCGGCGCAATGAGTCCAGCGGTGCTCACTAACAGCTCAAGCATCTCGGCATTGAAATTGATGTTTAAGTCAGGTGCTGCCATCTTCCTGAGCGCCTCCCTGAGGTGCATCATGTTGATTGCATTCTCATATCGGTTGGCAATCCATTTAGGTGCAGCTGATTGTTGTATCTGGGTTATCGCTGAGTTGATGGGCTTATTGGCTATGTAAAAGATACGCTCTCTGGTCTTGTCATGGCCTTTGGTCTTTGCGTAAAGCCTGCCATAGTATCTTGTGATGTTCCCTGTGAATGTTGGAAAAATTGTCCACGTACCATGATGATTATATATTCCTGCATATAGATCTCCGCCATCCTGGCTTATCAGTTGACCAGGCTCTATCCATTTAAAGGTCGTTAAGTCATAGGCCTTAAAGGCAGCATAAGCCCTTTGACTTGCGCCAGCGAACCTGCTGTCGTCCTGGACTTGATAGACGACCTTGAAAAACAGCCTATTTGGCGGGTTTAAATCAACGATTTTTGTCTTCGGAGCAGGATCAACGAAGAAATTGACATGGGTGCGGGAATCATCAGCCGAGACGAGCCGAGCCTTTGCTTCACCGATTTCAACATCCGTTGCCAAGGCAAAGGTGGTAGTAAATAAAATAAGGCAACAAATAAATGTAAATATTATTTTCATCTTATTACCCCCCCCTCTTTATAGATGTTTTAGAATAATAAAATCACTTAATGATTTTAGAAGCTTATCAATGAGGTTTTTATTTGTCAAGATATTTTAGGGTTCAATGTAATAAGGCCTTAAGATGCCTTTGTAGAACTGATAAATCTGATATTTTGTGAGACTAACGATACAGTTCAGTGGCGCAACTTTTCCTCATCCGTTGCAAACGTAGGTATATACCACAAAAGGAAATTCGGTTTGAGGTGAAGACAGGTTAAAAAGTTCAAGATCACTGCAGATTAAAAACATCCATTCCCGGTAGCAGATAATCTTCTTTTCTTTTGCTTCTGGAGAGTATTGTATATACAAAAAACTGAAATATTTTTTATATAATTTAAATAGTTCATCATGTGTGTATTGGAATATAAGATTACTATAATGTTGAAGAGATTAAGGTTTATATCTCAAGGTCTTTCCTGTCAATTTTAATCTATTCTTTTTTATTTAATATGGGTATAATAAAAAATTGAGACCATGAAACAAATCTTTGGCATGTCACTGTTGATAGTGGGTAATCTTGTAGGCGTAGGCATACTTGCATTGCCTATCTCAACAGGGATTGCTGGATTTATGCCCACAATGATTGGTCTGTTATTAACAGGGTTTGCAATGTTACTCAGTGCCTTTGTGCTTAGCAGAGAGGCGCTTGAACAAAAGCTGGACAACTTCAACTACCCGAGTTTGTATAAGAGCTATTTAGGTAATTTAGGGAAATGGATAGCCATATTAGCAAATCTCATAATCCTTTACGGCATACTCACTGCTTATCTAACCGCTATTGCTACTATTGTGATAAATACATTTCATCTGACAATCCCTCCAATATGGGTAAGCCTTGGCTATTTTTCAATTATTACCATCATCACATTTTTTAAAATACAGACGATCCAAAAATACATTGCAGTGCTTGTTGTGGTGAAGTGTGTTGCCTTTGCCATAATCTGTTTTATGGCAGAGTTAAAAGTAGATATCAATAATCTTGCATATTCCTACTGGCCTTTCTTCCCGGCAGGCATACCAATTATGATTGGTGCCTTTCATTTTCATAATATAATCCCTAATGTATGTCAGTCATTGAAGTGGGATGCAGTTGCCATTAAAAGGGCAATTATTGTAGGCATGTTGATTGGTCTTGCGATGAATACATCTTGGATAATAGTAACATTAGGGGTTTTACCGATGGACAATAGTTCTGTAGGGATTATCCACGCATTCAAAGAAAATCTACCCGCTACAGTGCCGATGTCAGAGTTTTTGAACTCGCGACTTTTCTTGCTTTTAGCTACAGGATTTGCAGCAGTTTCAATAAGCACAGCCTATCTTTCAAATGTTATGGCGCTTATTGGTTTTATGGATGATTTAAGTTATCAACAGACAGGTAGAACAAACCCATTAGCAAGCAGACTCCTTGCCTTTGGACCACCAATAATCATTGCGATCGTCTATCCAAACATCTTTTTAAAGGCTATGGATATAGTGGGGGGCTTTGGGATTGTGTCTTTATTTGGCATACTGCCAAGCCTGATTGCGTATAAAAAGGCAAACACATCAAGGCAAAAGATGCTGGCAATTGTCATGTTCATCATCTTTATAGTCTTTTTCATCCTTGAATGCGCCCAAGAGTTTGGCTTCCTACACATTGACCCTGATAGAGAGTATTGGAATGTGATGATAAAGAAGGGGTAATATAAAAATTTTTAAGTTTCAAAGGAAATAAGCCATGATAAGTGAACCATTAAAACCAGTGGATAGCATTATCCCTCAATCGGTAATTAAATTCTGCAGTTTAGACAGTCCTTATGAAACAGATGAAAATACGGATAGTCTTTTTATCGAGGTAATGCGGGATGTGATATCACTTCATATTGACCACTCACCGTGGTATAGGGAGTTTGCAAGGCAAAATGACATTAAACCTGACAAAATCAAGACCATGGATGATTTGATTGCTATACCGCCTGTGCATGCTAATTTCTTTAAATACCATGAGATTAGGTCAATACATGCCTCACAGGTCTTTCTTCACCTGACCTCCTCTGGTACTACAGGTCAAAGGTCTCAGATATTTTTTGATGAATTCACCATTACAAAGGCAAGGGATATGGTGGATACAGTTATGAAATATCGTGGTGTCATCAGTGTTGAGCCGGCAAATTACCTGATGAACGCCTATGAGCCCTACGAAGGCTTTGAGGTGGGGACATCAAATACTAATAGCTACCTTATGAAGTATGCGCCTGTGGCAGGGCAGTTTTGGTCACTTCGTTATATTGGTGGCGGCAGGCACGATTTTGACCTCTTTGGATGTATTGAGACACTTAAAAAATGGCAATATGAAGACAAACCTGTGCGTATCATGGGCTTTCCAGCCTTTTTATACTTCATCCTTGAGAGGATGCGTGAGATAAACTTCAAAGACTTAAAATTGCCAAGAGGGAGCCTTATCTTCTTCGGTGGCGGATGGAAGGGGTATGCTGACAGGGAAATCCCAAAGGCACAGTTTTATGAGCAGATACAAAACCAATTGGGCATTGAGTCTCAAAATATTGTAGAAAGTTACGGTTCTGTGGAACACAGCATCCCATACATTGACTGTCCGATGCATCATCTACACCAACCCGTATGGTCAAGGGTTATCATCAGGGATGTTAAGACCCTAAAGCCAGTGCCTGACGGTCAGAAGGGGTTTTTATCATTTCTTTCTCCATATATAACATCAGTGCCTGCTCATAGTGTGGTCATGGGAGATATGGCAGTCAAACACACAGCTCAATCATGTCCCCTAAAAGAATACCCCACGGCATGGTTTGAGATATTAGGCAGGGCAGGGACATCTACGAATAAGAGCTGTGCAATGGCAGCGGCAGAATTTTTGAAAGGAAGATGAAACAATGATAAAAAGACACTTTTGGTTTAACCAATGGCTTACTGATAAACAGTTAGATGATGCTATTTCAACACTAAATAACCATATCTCAAAGACCCTTTCAAAGCCCTTTCCTTTTGAGTGTCTGATGCATGCCTTAAAGACGCTTAACGAAAGTTTGATGAAAAAGGATGGGATTTACAAAGCCCTCTACAATGAGGCAATAAAGACTACCACCCCAGAAGATGTAGAGGTGATGATGGGTGCCATTACTGAGATGCTTGAGGAGAAAAATCTCAAGAAAAAGATTCGATTAGAGCTTGGCACCTCTCATCCTAACTTTCTTAGCAGGCTCTATCCAACAAGATACTTTGAGGCGTGGATGCCAATGGGATGTGTTGTCCATGTGATGCCTGCGAATATCTTTAGTGTTGGGGCCTTGGGGTTGGTAGAATCATTAATAGTGGGCAATATCAATATTGTTAAACTCAGTGAAGAGGATTCAGACTTTACCGCCCTGTTTGCTGATACTCTGTGCAGGTCAGATACATCAGGTCTTCTCAAAGACTACATCTCAGTTGTAAAGATCCCTAGTTCACAGCCAGAGAGATTACAAAGACTATTCAGCTGTGCTGATGCAATATCCGCTTGGGGTGGTGAGAAGGCAATTAGTGTGATTAAGTCAATGACCCCTGATGGTGTGAGGCTCATTGTCTGGGGTCATAAGATTTCCTTTGGCTATGTGGCAGATGAAATTTTTAAACCTCAAGACCCTAACATCTCTCCCACACGACAGAGCCTTGATGATATTCTCATTGGTGTAGCCCGTGATGTCTGTAGACTTGACCAACAGGCTTGTTCAAGTCCTCAGACTGTGTTTGTAGAGATTGATAGAGATGAGGCGCAGGCATTCAGGTTTGCTCAGATGCTCTTTGATAGGCTTAAAACTATCGCCCCAACAATCCCAGCAAAGATGCCTGATACCTCTGAACAGGCTGAGATTACTTCAGTGGTAGCCGTTGCACGGGCAGAGGAGGCATTAGGTCTCACAAGGGTCTTTGAGGATACTGAAGGGAGGTTCAGGGTAATCTATGATATGCGTGGAGGCTTAAGCCCATCGCCACTTTATAGAACTATTTGGGTGAAGCCTATCAGACGAAATGAGGTTTTAGATACCTTAAGACCAATGCGTGCATGGCTTCAAAGCTGTGGGCTTGCAGCTGATGTCAAATCCCTTGCTACCCTAAGCAGGCTCTTTTATAGTGCTGGTGTTACAAGGATTTGTAGGGTTGGTGAGATGGTTGATAGCTACATCGGCTCTCCCCATGACGGTGTATATGAACTCCAGCAACTTACAAAAAGGGTGACCCTCGATGCCCCTTATACATCCTCCATTGGCAGCATCTCAGAGTTTGATACATTGATCCCGACTGATATTGATACATATAGGCCTCCAATACTTACAAAAAAAGAGTTTCAGGCAAGGTCCATGGCAATAAGAGACGCAGATCTTGTAGTCCGCAGTGGTGGTTCAAGCGGTCAGACTGTGTATTCACGGTTTTCCTGGGATGATTATCATCTACAGATGCACACAACAGCCCATGGGCTTGTGGCAGCAGGGCTTGATCCTGAAAAAGACAGGGTTATGAATCTCTTTGCTGCAGGTCACCTATACGGTGGTTTTATCAGCTTTTGGAGTATCCTTGAGTATCTCAAGGTCCCATTGCTACCAATGGCACTTATAGAGGACTATGGAGAGATCGCCCAGGCAATCATTGACAACGATGTAAATGTATTAATAGGTGCACCATCACACATATTAGGGCTATTTAACGCATATGGTGAAAGCATAAAAGGTAAGATTACAAAGTTCCTTTATGGTGGTGAGAGGATATCTGACTCACAGATCGAGTTTTTAAAAGGCTTTGGTGTAAGTGTGATCCGCTCAGCCGCCTATGGCTCAAACGATGCCGGACCTATGGGCTATCAGTGTGAATACTGTAAAGGCACTGTACATCACCTTATACGCTCATTACAACACCTTGAGATAGTGGAATTAGATAATGACAAGCCAGTGGAAAAAGACAGTGTAGGAAGGTTTCTTTTTACCTCCAAGGCCCGGGAGTATCCCCAGGTCCTCCGTTATGAGATTGGAGATACAGGCAGGTGGATTGATAAGGAATGTCCCTGTGGACGCAAAGACCCCCTCTTTGAGATTGTAGGGAGGATAGGCGATGTGTTTAAGGCAGGGGGACCGTTTTTTAACTACCGTAGGTTTGTGGACATACTTGATAATCAGCTTAATTACACAGGGCCTGTGCAGATACACATCAAAAATGAAGGGGCCTTTACTGTGCTTGAGGTGTGGATTATAGATACATCAGGCATAACACCACAGAAGGCTCAAGAGGTATTAAGGGAAGATTACAGTGAATTAGAGTATTGTCTAAGTAGTGGTCTGTCCTTTAAGTTTAAGGTCAAGGCAGTATCTGACAGTGAAATCCAGAGGGTATCTGCAAGTGGCAAAATAAAGCCAATATGCGACCATAGGGGGTAGGGAATTTATGGAAATATTGAAGTCACATCTGACCTTTGTGCTTGATAATTCAAGGTATTATCGAGAATTATGGTATAAAGTGTGGAAAAAAGGAGAGGATTTCCCTGGTTTACAGAGACTCCCCCTTACGGAACAGACGGGTTTTTGGAATGCCAACACCCCTTTAGACAACACACTCCTTACAGGTAGCCATGAACATGGTGTTGTCTTTAAAAGCGGTGGAACTACTGGGGCACCGAAATTTTCATATTTTAGTGTTGATGATTGGCGTAATTTCTGCAAGGTCTTTGGCAATGGTATGGTGCGTGGAGGTCTATCAAGGGGTGAGAAGGTGGCAAATATCTTTTATGGAGGTCAGTTATATGCATCTTTACTTTTCATCACAAAGTGTTTAGAAGAGGCAGGGGTGGGGATCAACTATCCCATAGCAGGCTTTGCACCAACGGATGAGATAATTGATGCCCTAATTCTTTTTAAGATAGATACCATTGCAGGTGTGCCTACAACGATTGTTAATCTCTTTAATCACCTTAAAAATGTGCCTAAAGAAAAGTTGAATGTAAAAAAAATACTTTATGGTGGTGAGGCAATGTATCAAGACCAGGTTGACTTTATAAAGGGCATAATCCCTCACTGTCATGTACAATCTATAGGCATTGCAGGGGTTGACTACGGAGAAATGGGTTGGGTCAGCAAGGATTGTAAAATTGGTGAATTTCATTGCTATGATGAGAGCACCATCCTTGAGATCATAGATGATAGTGGCAACGTGATTGATACACCTAATATTGAAGGCAATCTCTACATTACCAATCTAAGAAGAAGGCTCATGCCTATCATCCGCTATCCTGTAGGTGATAGAGGCATGTGGATTGATGAACCTACGACCTCAAATAGACGATATAGGCTCCTTGGACGCTCTGAAGTTGGTGCCCGGGTTGGACCTATGACCTTATATATCCAAGACATTAGAAGAATACTTGAGGGGTTCAAGGATGAGACAGGGTATATTAATTTTCAGCTGATCATTGACCATGTGGATAAAAAAGACAGATGCACCCTTATGATTGCAGTGCCTTTACCAAAAGAGATACCCGCTGGTTTATCCGACAAAATAACCAATGCAATATACCAAGAAAGGCACATGTTTCCTGACCTTATAAAAGGAGACATAGTTCATCCACTAATCATAGAGTGGACGACAAGTGAAGGTTTGGCAACAAACAAAAGGACAGGGAAACTCATCCATCTCATAGACAAGAGACATCAGATATGAGCAAAGAAAATCTTTGGATAAAAATAACCTGCCCGCCTAATAAGCACTGTATATCCATTATCCAGGATGCCGCCTCAAACATCGCCAGAAAAGTAGGCATTACCGAAGAAAAGATCGTCTTCATAAGGCTAAACATTGAAGAGGCATTTATGATGGTTTTCAATCTTGCTTACAGTGATGATGTCTCTGAAGATATAATGGTTGATATAAGGTGTCAACCTCCTCACTTCAGGGTGCAGTTCATAAGCAAAGGGATGCCCTTTGACCTCTCCTTACTACCAGAATATGAGCCCACAAAACTGATCGAAATGACCGAACAGGATGCCACTGGATTATCTATGCATATGATAAAAGAATCTGTTGATGAGTATAATTTCATCAACAGAGGGAAAGAGGGCATAGTCTTTGAGCTAAAATGGAATATCCACTTTGAAAATGTAGAAGATATACAAGAGAGTGAGCAAGGTAGGATAGAGCCATATAGGATAGAGGTAGTTGAGGAGATAAAAGAAATCAAGATGCTATCTCCTGATGATGCAATCAATATCTCAAGGCTTGTTTACAAGAGTTATGGCTTAAGTTATGTAAACGAGGACATCTATTATCCTGATAGGTTGAGGGCAAAACTTCAATCAGGTCTTTTTGAGTCCATAGGCGCTGTAACCACATCAAATAGGATTGTAGGCCATCTTGCGTTAATGAAAGATGCCCCAGACTCACAGGCAGTAGAGTGGGGGGTAGTAGTTGTTGATCCAGCCTACAGGGGCAAAGGGCTTATGAATAGACTCCTTGAGTTTGCCATAAAGGAGATGCAAAATAGGACTCAATCAGTATTCTTTGCCCATGCGGTAACAAATCATACCTTTACTCAAAAGACATGTGAAAGATTTGGTTTTAAGACCACAGCCTTGTTTGTCGGTTTTGCACCAGATACCCTTAAGTTTAGAAATATTCACGAGCGTCTAAAACAGCGAGAAAGCACATTTATATCTTTAAAATTTATGAAACCCATTGAAATGGATAAGATTTATCCACCTTCTTGGCATAAAGAAACACTTTCAAAGATATTTGAAACATTGGATATGTCGATAGATGCACTAATAAGTATGGATGTTTCTGCTCACATCGGGCATGAAACCAATACCACCTACTCAACAAGGATATTAAGTAGTATAAATATGGCACTAATTTTCATTGATAGAATTGGCAGTAATATAAACAATATCCTTGCCTTTGAAAAAAAGAGACTCTGTAGAGAGAAAGTGGATGTAATCAACCTCGTGGTTGATTTAGAGGATCCAAATGTTCAATGGTGCGTGAAATATGCAGAATCTATGGGCTTTTTCATTGCAGGGTTTACCCCTATGATGCCGTATCCCTATGCACTCACTATGCAATATCTTAACAACTTCAAGGTTGACTATGATGTAATTACTACATACGGTGATAATGCGACATGGCTAAAGGAAGTTGTTCAAAAAGAGCAGAGGAGGATAGAGGGATAGCTCTGGAAGATCCCAACTTCTAAAATTATCAATTATTCGAGATTTTTCAGAAACCCGCCTGGCACAGAACCACGTGGAAAGAACCTTTGGATTGCTTTTTGAGAGTTCAGCATGAGGCACTGTGACCCCTTCGTTTACCTCCTGAGTAGGTATTGGCCCGATTTTAATAAATATCCAATTATATTTTATGCAATGTTGCCTTTAATGTACACGAACATTGTTATCGGCAATGTCAAATATTTTTTGTCAGCACCCAAAAACATAGTGTGCCCCATAGCGTATGTTCTCATATAGGAATACTGCATAGAGTATCCGTTCAATACTTGCTCTGTTCTCAAAGACCCCCATGGGCCTTGTTCTCCTTAAGCACCTCACGAAAGATACGTTCTATGGCATTGGTAGTCCTTATCTTCCTTATGAAGACAGGATCGGTAAAGACATAGCAAGTTAAGAGTTCATCAAGGTCTTCTTTAAGACACTTTACCACCTGGGGATATATATTACTCCATGTGGTGATCCATTGTTTTGCAGCACTAGGGGCTCATTCATATTCTTTGCAGTATAGATAGCCACAAGGCCTTTCTTCACTGCCTTATGATCCCCTTTCTTTACCTTATCAAGGATGTTTCTCATCTTATGAGCCCAACATCTCTGGATAGGGATAAGGGGATAGGCAGAACGCACAGCATTTATAAGCCCCTTGCCTCCATCAACAGAGATAACCTCAATTTTTTCTCCTGTAAGTCCCCTTCTTATGGCATCAACGAGAAATGCCTCCCACTCATCTGTACTCTCTTTAGGATGCACACCTAAAGTCGATGATCTCTTTCTTCCCGTCATGGCGTATCCCTAGGATAACAAGGACAGGTCTTTTAATTGACCCTCCCCCTGTCTTCCTGGTAAGTACCACTCCGTCAAGGATAAGGGCCTTGTAGTTGTTGGATAGCTTCCTTCTGTGGAAGGCCAAAACTCTGGGCTGCCCTACTTACAGTAGATGGGCTTGTCTTCTCTCCCAGGATGCTAAGGAGTGCCTCCCCTACCTTTCTGGTGGAGAAACCTAAAAGGAACGAGGAGAGTATAAGG
>JAOAHW010000088.1 GCA_026415015.1 Syntrophorhabdaceae bacterium | reverse complement strand
AGATGTGTATAAGAGACAGTGCCTATACCTGGCCTTCCTATTATCAAAACACCTACACCAAATACATCCATAAAAACACCATGGACAGTAGTGGATGGTGCAAGCCTCTCCTCCAGGAGTTTTGTAATCCTCTCTATAAATACAGATGTAACGAGTTTTGTCTTTAAAAGGGGCAGGCCTTTCTGTTCTGCCTCTTGTATGAAATATTCAGACACCTTGAGGTTTCTCGTTATAACAAAGCAGACTACATCCTGTTTACATAGCTCTTTGATTATCTTTTTGCTCTCCTCATCCCTCAGGGAGGCAAGATATGAGAGTTCTGTATTCCCCAGTATCTGTACCCTGTGGGGGTGCATATAAATCATATTGCCTGTGGCAACGAGCCCTAATTTCTGTATCTTTGTATTGTATATCTTTCTTGATAGGCCTCTTGACCCTGCCAATACTGATAATTCAAGTCCATATTCCCTATCTTCTAAAAGTTCTTTAACAGTTATGCCTTTCATAAGTAAAACCCTGTTTTATAACCTCTAAACACCTAAAAGAGGCATTTTATCTAATAACTCAATCCCCCTTACAGACCTTGACCACCAGGGGTCTTAGG
Organism: Syntrophorhabdaceae bacterium; assembly: GCA_026415015.1. Classification (GTDB taxonomy): domain Bacteria; phylum Desulfobacterota; class Syntrophorhabdia; order Syntrophorhabdales; family Syntrophorhabdaceae; genus DTOV01. Next base: position 4,753 of record JAOAHW010000088.1, on the reverse strand, counting down.
GCTATGATTAATATTATGAGACCCTTTTAAGATGTCTCATTTTATTACCTTAAAAGAAGATTTAACCACCCAGGAGACCCTGGCTGACATACTCAAATCCTACTGTCCTCTTCAATAATATACGAATATATATCATGGGCATCCTTTAATTCGAGGAGCCTCTTTCTGATAGAGGGGTCTCTGAGGATCTTGGATATCCGTGAGAGCATCTTCAGATGCATACTTGCCGAGCCCTCAGGAGCAAGGAGTAAAAAGATAATATTTACAGGTTTATTGTCAATGGCATCAAATTCTATTCCATTTCGGGATTTGCCTATGGCACATATTATCCCGTCTATGCCCTTCATCTTGCCGTGGGGGATTGCTATACCCTCACCGATACCTGTGCTGCCAAGTTTTTCCCGCTCAATTATAATATCCACTACCTCCTTGACATCTTTTATTAGCCCTGCATTTTTCAAGGCATTGCATAACTCATAGATAACATCCTTTTTTGTTGAAGACTTCAGGTCATCTATAACACAGGACTCAAGGAGTATCTCTTCAAGTTTCATGATATCCTGCCAGCAGCCTCTATAAGCCCAAAGTTCCCGTCTTTTCTCTTGTATATGACACACACATTGCCTTTTTCACTATCCCTGAAGATCATAAAACTGTCACCGGATGCCTCAAGCTGCATGGCGGCCTCTTCTGTGTCCATAGGTTTTGCATATATGGTCTTTGTCATTATAATCTTAGAACCTATATCCTCTCTGACCTCCATCTCTCTTTTTGGCTTTGTATCCCTATACCTTTTAAGCTTATCCCTGTATCTGGTGAGTCTCCTCTCGATCTTGTCAAGTATCTTGTCTACTGCTGCACGCATGTCATCCATGATCTCGTGGGCGTTTATAACCACGCCGTTCAAGGTGAACATTACATCGACCCTATGTCTGTATTTTTTCTCCATGGAAAGGACAACATGAACGTCAAGAGGTGTCTCTATATATTTTTGAAGTCTTACAAACTTATCCTCAATATAGCTTTTTATCTCTTCGTTCGGTTCAATGTGTCTAAAACTGATTGTTATATCCATGTCTCCTCCATCCATAAAAATAAGGTTGGCAGATACCCAACCTCATTAACAAGGTTAACAGATAAAATTCTTCATGTCAAATCAATTAATCTATCTTCCTGTTCCGGGAAGACAAAATATTGAGCATATCCCTGTATTTTGCCACTGTCCTCCTCTTTATAATGATTCCCTTTCTTTCCTTTAAGATAGACACTATTTCATCGTCTGTGAGGGGTTTGTGTTTGTCTTCATTAACAATAAGCTCTTTTATGAGGTCTTTCACCACATTTGTAGAGAGCATATCTCCCTCGTCCTTTTTTATCCCTGTTGGAAAAAAGAACTTCATCTCAAATATACCATATGGTGTGCTCATGTATTTATTGGTTGTAATCCGACTGACAGTGGATTCATGTATCCCCAACTCCCCGGCAATATCCCTTAAATTTAGGGGCTTTAAGAATCTGATGCCCTTCTCAAAAAAAGTAATTTGATGGGTTACAATGCTCTTTGCCACAAGATACAATGTCCTCTGCCTCTGTTTGAGGCTCTTTATAAACCATTCTGCCTGTTTTACCTTACTCTTTATGTATTTTTTTGTCTCTCCGTTTAGTTCTCTGTTAAGATTAAGCTCCATATAGTATCTGTTCATCTGGAGCTCAGGGATGTCTTCCTCGTTTAAAAACACATCAAATCCATCATCTGACCTTACCACATAGACATCCGGGACTATGTATGGCACCTGTTCGTCACTGTAATTTCTCCCTGGTTTCGGGTCAAAGGTCTTTATCTCATCCAGCACCTCTTTTATCTTTTCCTGAGAATAGCCTGTCTTTTTTGCTATACCCTTTATGTTGTTATTCTGGAGCATGTCAAAACAGTTGTTGATTATATCTATGAAAACAGGGTCTTTACCTCCTTTTGCCTCATATTGGAGTAAAATACACTCCCTTAAATCCCTTGCACCTATGCCAGGCGGGTCAAAGCCCTGGATCTTTTTTAGGACACCTTCAAGCTGCTGCTCTGTGTAACCTGAGACCTGGGATATATCAGCTAAACTATATGCTAAATAACCATTATCATTTATATTTTCAATTATCCACTCGGCAATCAGCCTCTGCTCCCCATCAAAATCTGAAAGCCCTGCCTGCCATCTTAAGTAATCCCTTAAGTCCTGTGTCTTTTTAACGATATTTTCATAGTTTAGATACCCCTTTTCCTCCCTCTCAGCGAAATCCTCTGTGGGTGAAAACCTCTCAAGGAACTCCTCTATATCCTCCTTATCAGGTGATGTATCTTTAGTTTCTTCTATATTTTCATCCTTAAACCCCTCCTCTGAGGGCCTTTCTTCGGCAACCTCAAGGATAGGGTTCTCTTTTAGCTCCTGTTCAATGGCCTCTATGAGCTCAATCTGAGAAAGCTGCAAGAGTTTTATTGCCTGTTGTAATTGTGGAGTTAATATGGCCTGTAGTTTTTGTGTCTGCTTAAGCTCCAACATCTAAATAAAACTCCTCCCCAAGATAGACCTCTCTTACTATCTTATCCTTTGATACCATATCTGGTGACCCCTCAAGGAGCACCCTTCCATTGTTAACTATATAGGCCCTGCTGCATAATGGCAGGGAATCCCTTACATTATGGTCTGATAAGAGGATTCCTATGCCCCTTTTTTGTAACCCCATGATTATCTTTTTCAGATCTGATATAGAAATGGGGTCAATGCCAGAAAAGGGCTCATCGAGGAGCATAAATTTTGGCGCTATCATCATGGCCCTGGCTATCTCAAGCCTCCTTCTCTCGCCTCCAGAGATAGAATCAGCTGTATTCTTTGCTATATGGTCTAATTTAAATGCCTCCAATAGCTCCATGACCCTGTGATTTATATTTATCCCATCATCTTTTTGGAATTCAAGGATAGATTTAAGGTTGTCCTCTACACTCATCTTTTTAAAAACAGATGGCTCCTGGGGTAGATATGTGATACCCTTTCTTGCCCGGATAAACATGGGCAGGCTGGTTATGTCTTCTGAATCAAGGGATATACTACCCTTATCAGGCTTTATAAAGCCAATAATCATATAGAAGGTTGTTGTCTTACCAGCACCATTAGGCCCAAAAAGACCCACTATCTCCCCTGTATCCACAAAGATACTGACCTCATCCACGACCTTTCTTGGACCATATAACTTGGAGAGCCTATCTGCAGAGAGCCTTGATGTGGGCTTCATCTCCTCTCAATCCTCACCCTCGGCATATTAACATTAAACCTGCCTTTTTTCATATCATATGTTATAGAGTCTCCATCCATCTCTACATTTTCTCTTACCAGTTTCGGTGAACCTGTGAGGGTTACAATATCATCCTTAAAATAATATACTGCCTTCTCACCATACGCCATATTTCCCTTTGAAATGAGCCTTACCTTTCCAGTTGCCTCTACCATCTCTATATCACTGCCCTTACTCTTTATTGAAACACTTTTACATAAGAGGTTTAAGGTCTCTCCCTTCATAACGACCTTTCCATCAAGGATAAATTGATTTTCTTTCAACATATATAGAAACGTGTCTGACTCGAATTTGAACCTCCCTTTATTGGTCTCTACAAATCCAGATATATCCTTTTTGATCCTCACTGTCTCCTCATCTGTCTTTGCTATCAGTCCAATCCCCCTTAAGGTAAGCCTTTCTCCCCTTATATCTATAGGTGCATCCGTTGATGTTATACCTTTTTTAAAATCAAAGTCCATATACCTGCTCTTCAAGGTATACTCTTTTTTATAGTTTATACTCACCTCATCAACAGTGCCCTTCTCCTCTTCTGTATTTATTATACCTTTTTTTCCATTAAAGTATACAACAACATCTGGTTTTGGTTTATATTGACCATCTATACCCTCTATCTCCACAACAGGCCTGTCTATGAAATGCCTTGCCATATCTGCCTTTATCTCCCAGTCTATGATACCTTTTTTTTCGCCTGAGTATTTCACATCCTTGAATACCACAACCCTTTTTTCCTGGATTGATTTTGGTTGAGAAGTCCTAACAGGCTTTCTTAAAAAGAAATAGAAAGCCAGAAGAGAGACAACAATTATAAGGCTCAGGGAGATATATACAATAATCTTTCTGTCTTTCATCCATTCCTATGCTATCTTTGCCTTAAGGAGGTCGTGGATATGTATAATTCCTACAGGCCGTCTATTGTCATCGCCTTCCAAAACAAAAAGGGATGTAATGGAAAAGTCTTCCATCTTTTTTAATGCATGGGCTGCAAGGTTATCTTTTTTTATGGTCTTTGGATTTTTTGTCATCACATCTGCCGCGCTCTTTGTCATAATATTGTCATACTTTTCAATTGCCCTTCTTAAGTCACCATCTGTTATTACACCGATCAGATCTTCATTCCTGTTAAAGACCCCGGCAACCCCAAGCCTCTTTGAGGTTATCTCGAATATCACATACTTCATGGGCATATCTTCGTATACCTTTGGTACCTCGCTACCTGTATGCATGAGATCCTCAACCTTTAAAAGTAGCCTCCTGCCTATTGCGCCCCCAGGGTGGAGATAGGCAAAATCTTCAAGCTTAAGCCTCTTTTTTTCCATAAGGGATATGGCAATGGCATCGCCGAGGGCCAATGTGGCAGTTGTACTCGATGTGGGGACTATATTGTAGGGACAGGCCTCTTCAACGTTTACAC
>JAOAHW010000090.1 GCA_026415015.1 Syntrophorhabdaceae bacterium | reverse complement strand
CTAGATCGCTCGGCGGCAGCGTCAGATGGGGATAAGAGACAGTCTCTACACACAGACCACAGTGACTGCAAGTTGTAAAATTGAGTATATACTTTGTCAAGGTCTTCTTCTTTTCCCCCTCTTTTTTCTCACCTATAACCTTAATAGAGTTGGAGGGACAGTTTCTCTCACACATGCCGCACACAATACACCTTGTCTTTTCAGGGTTTTCATCATCCGCCACAAGCTTTGTATGTCCCCTGAAACGAGGTGTAATATTTACGGTCTCCCTTGGATACTGAACTGTAACAACAGGACTGAAGAATACCTTTATGGTGACACCCATACCCTTAAGGAGTGAAATAGCGCCTGTTATTACATCCTTTACCATTGACAGAACCTCATAGTTTCAGAATACCCCCTGTTACGATCAGGTTTGCAAATGCAACAGGTATCAGTATCTTCCAAGAGAAATTCAGGAGTTGATCAAAACGCACACGGGGGAATGTCCACCTGAACCACATAATCACAAAGACAAGAAAATATGTCTTTATAAAGAACCACACAATACCTGGCAGCACTGGTCCGAGGTAGCCACCAAGGAAAAATGTAGTTGCTATGGCACTGGCTATAAAGATATTTGTATATTCTGCAAGGAAGAACAGGGCAAATCTCATGCCTGAATACTCTGTGTGGAAACCAGCAACAAGCTCGCTCTCTGCCTCAGGGAGGTCAAAGGGTGTCCTATTTGTCTCTGCAGTGGCTGCAATAAAATATATAAGGAAGGCAAAGAACTGCCATCTCCATACAAACCAGCCATCTCTTTGTGCCTCCACAATATCCTTAAGAGATAAGGAATTTGCCATAAAAACAACAGGGAGAAGGGATAATAGGAGGGGTATTTCGTAGGCAATATTCTGGGCCACACTCCTTGTGGCACCTATCAATGAATATTTGTTGTTTGAGCCCCACCCTGCAATAAGGATTGAGAGCACTGACAGGGATGAGAATGCAAGTATTACGAGGATCCCCACATTTATATCCTTGACCTGGAGGAAACCATCAAAGGGTATCACTATAAAGGAGACAAGGACAGGGATAAACACAATAACAGGGGCAAGATAATATAAGGGTTTGTCTACATTGGCCGGGGTTAAGAGTTCCTTTCCTAAGAGCTTCAGGCCGTCTGCTATGGGCTGGATGAGTCCATAGGGTCCCACCTCTTTTGGTCCTATCCTCTTCTGCATATGGCCGCTTACCTTTCTCTCCACCCAGGTAAGTATCAGGGCATTCACAACCACTACAATGAGGACACCGATTAGCCCTAAGATGAGCCTTACAATCTCTTTGCCCACTATTGCTATTATATTATCTAATCCACACAAATTAGATACTCCTTATCTATCTATTTCAGGTATAACCAAATCATAGCTACCAAGGGTTGCAATGGCATCGGCAATGAGGGACCCCTCTGCAAGTTGTGGAAAGGTCATAAGATTTGAATATGATGGTACCCTCCACCTCATCCTGTATGGGACATCACTCTCATCACTTACTATATAAATACCTAACTCACCCCTTGGAGACTCTACAGTATGGTATATGTCTCCTTTAGGTGGCTTTAGTTTCTTTGGTATCTTCTCTGCCTTTACAGGCCCTGTTGGCAGGTCTTTTAATGCCTTTTCTATGATATCAAGGCTTATCTCCATCTCTTTTATACGTACAAGGTAACGGTCCATGTTATCACCGTTTGTCCCTGTGGCCACATTAAAGTTAATCCTGTCATAGACTGCATAGGGTTCATGTTTTCTTATATCAAAGGGTATGCCAATACTTCTTATGACTGGGCCAGAGCAACCATATTTCAGAGGGTAGGTTTCATCCATGACCCCTATATTCTTCACCCTGTTTATAAATATCACATTGCCTGTTATAAGCCTTTCATACATACTGAAGCGGCTTCTCAGACGGTCTATGAATTTTCTTACATTGGCAACAAAATCATCATCCACATCATTGAAGAGCCCGCCAAATCTAAGATAGGAATAGGTTAGTCTTGAACCTGCTACTGCCTCAAGTATATCGAGTATGTTTTCCCTGTCATCAAAGGTATAGAGAAATGGTGTAAGCCCACCTAAGTCTGCTACAAATGCACCGAGCCACAGGAGGTGGCTTGATATCCTGTTTAGCTCTGCAGTTATTGTCCTTATATATTGGGCACGTTCAGGCACCTCTATACCACACAGTTTCTCCACAGTAGTAACATAACCAAGATTAAAATTCAGCGCCCCTAAATAGTCCATCCTTGCTGCATTGGGATAGAACTGCTGGTATGTCCTGTTCTCTGCCATTTTTTCGTGCATCCTGTGGAGATAACCAAGGACAGGCTCGGCACTGAGCATATACTCGCCGTTCATCTTTACAACAACCCTCAATACTCCGTGTGTACTTGGATGCTGGGGACCAAGGTTCAGGAAGAATCCATCCTCTTGTTCTCCAGGGTTGAAGGAATTGAGGAGCTTTTTGTCCTCTTCAGGGACAGGGACCTGTTTTTTTCTCAATGGATAGAAGTCTATCTGGTCATGGAGAAAAAGATAGGTCATAAAGGGATGACCATCGAATAGGACACCAAAGAACTCGTGGATCTCCCTTTCATACCACCGGGCGATCTTATAGATATGGGAGATGGTAGGCGCTGAGGGTTTATCAGGGTCAACCTTTAATGTCACCTTTACCCTGCATACTTGATTGTGATTATTAAAGAGATAGACGACCTCAAGATAGTCTATATAGTCAACGCAGCACATATCAGCAAGGTAGAAACCTGATTTATCGAAAAAGTTTACTATATCAACTATATTTGTCCTTGTTGCCTCGATAGCAAGATGATAACCCCTCTGTTCATATGGGGTTTCAACAGGCTCAACAGAGGCTACGGCTTCTTTTATCTTATCGGATATCTCTTTTACCATTTCTGTTCAGGCACAGGGAAACGTCTTGTCCCTGTAATTTTCTCCTCAAGTTTCATAAGCCCTTCAAGAAGACCTTCTGGTCTTGGAGGGCATCCAGGCACATAGACATCTACAGGTATGAGTTTATCAATACCTTCTATGATGTTGTATTGTCCCTCAAAGGCAAAAGGACCGCCTGAGATGGCACAGTTACCCATTACAATCACCCATTTGGGTGATGGCATCTGTTCATATAGGGTCACTACAGTAGGTGCCATCTTTTTTGTAACTGTCCCGTTTACAATCATCAGGTCTGCCTGTCTTGGACTGGGTCTGAAGACCTCTGCACCAAAACGGGCTATGTCAAACCTTGCCATAGCTGCTGCCATCATCTCTATGGCACAGCAGGCAAGACCAAATGTCATTGGCCAGATAGAGTTTGCCCTTGCAAGGTTTATAAACTTCTCTGCAATGGCGAGTTTTATGATAGGCTCTTTCGTTTCCAGGTGAAAACCCCCTTTCCCCATGCATAGATAATTGCCAGTACAAGAATCAGGATAAAGACTAACAATGAGTAAAACTCATAGACATTACCCTGTCTTGTATAACTCAGTGCAGCTGGGAAAAGATATAAAATATCCACATCAAATGCTATAAAGATCAGGGCATAGATGTAATAGACAACACTATGACGGGTCCATGCACTGCCAAAAGGCTGTATACCGCATTCATAAGTGGTGAATGTCCTGTCGCCGATTGTTCTCGGTGCTATTAATCTTGATATAACTACAGGTGCAATAGTAAACACTGTAGCCACTATTGCAAAGACCACAACGTATGAGAACTCTATAAGTGTTTCCATAGCAGTGATAATAGATATTCAATATTTGGTATGCCCTTGTCAATATAAAAACGCATAGTTTGTTATTTTTTTCACTAAATTTTTTAGTTAATTGATTTTATTACACTTTTTTCGCACAATAAATTAAAAAAACATGGTTTTCGGTAGTGAAAAAAGGTGGGTTTGGGACAATAAATTTTATGGATTGTTCTATTTTTCACGTATTACCTTTATATACGGATAATTATTGAGATTTTTAATGAATAATGCCAGTTGCTCCGATGGCACATTAATACTGTATACCCCTTTTGGCAGTCTGTATCGTCTTAAATGGAGATTATAATCCCTGAAGGCCTTAAAAGGCAGTGCCATAGACTCTGATAGTACTGTTAAGTGTATCTCTTTGCTTGTCTCTATGACCACCTCTTTCAATGCCACAGGTTTATAAAAGGTATTTTCATCAATCCTTATGCCGTACTTTTCCCTGTTTAATATGATCTCCTTGAGAGACATGATCCTGAATATATACCTCTCTGTCTCCTCTGGGAGAAAAAGGTCAAAGAAATCTCTTATATTCTGGTTGGCAATGGCCTCCCTTATCCTCCCTGCCCCGGCATTATATGCGGCCATGGCTATAAGCCAATCTTTAAATTCTTCATTCAATTTTTTAAGATGGGTAAGGGCAGACCTTGTTGACCTCTTGAGGTTATATCTTTCATCCACATTATCATCTATATATAGACCCTCTTTTTTTCCAGTCTCCTTCATAAACTGCCAGAGGCCTGCTGCCTCGGCCTTTGAGATTGCCCTTGGATTGAGATAACTCTCTGTAATAACAAGGAAAATCAGGTCATTTGGAAGGGATTGCCTTTTAATCTCCTCATCTATAAACGATTGGTATTTGTAATACCTTTTAATCAATATGACAAGGAGTCCTTTGTTTTCAAGAAACTGGAGCATCTCCCTTTCAAACCTCTCCCTTACATCATCCCGTTGTAAGGGTATCTTTTTGTCACAAAGGATAAGGGTATCAGGGAGATGGGAGAGGTTATAAAAGTCTGTCTCCTTTCTTAATCTTGCCACCTCTTTTTCGAGTTCTTGCAACCTTTTTTCTGTAGAATCTATTCTTTTCGGGCCTGTCTGGGCGTATAAGTCACTGATCTTACAGGTCAAAGTAAAAATAATTATAAAAATAGAAGACAAAATCAGGCACAAGGCCTTGTTTAAAAAACTCAATTTGTGTTTTGCTAATGGATGAAAGGCTTGTAATCCGTCTAAATCCATCACCTTGATTCTTTAATGAGCGTATTCAGCATGGTTATCCTGTTTTTCATCTTCTCAAGAAGGGATCTTAACTCCACCTGCATAGAACCAATATTTTCATATCTTTTTTTGTATATGGTCTCTATCTCTCTCATCCAGTGTTGAATTATCTCTATCTCCTTTTTATTTATCTCTATATCAATCTTTTTTCTCAATTCCCTCAGTGTTTTTTCATCTATCTGCATATGATTTCTCCTTTTTCTCCACTATGCGTCTGTATATGAGTATAGCAATTAAGATCAAGATAATAATGCCAGATATTATATGCCACTCATACTGCTTCATGTCCTTAACAAAGAGATATACCACATTACCAAATACATAACCAATAATGGAGACAACTATACTCCAGAGAATAGAATTGGCAAGGCTAAAAAAGATAAATTTACTTACTTTAATGTTTGTGCATCCAAGGAGGAGCAAAACCACTGCCCTTATGCCCACAAGAAACCTGATTATAAAGATTATAAAATTTCCGTGTTTTTTTATTATCTTATCTGCTATGGGAACCTTACTGGAGAGGAATTCATATCTATCTATTATATTTCTGCCAAATTTTTTACCCAGGGCAAAAAATGTGAAATCACCGGTAAAAGTGCCTGCAAAGGCAAATAAAAACACTTTATAGATATCCATATAACCGAGCTTTGATAGTATACCGCCTAAAAGCACTGTGGTCTCTCCCTCGAAGAATGTCCCGATGAATATGCCAATATATCCAAATTTTTCTATATATACTTCCATGTCCTATATAATCTCACAAAAAAATTTAATTTCCATTTTATAATTTATAAATTCTTTTAGGTCAACAGTCTTTTTTGTTTTCTCTCATTGATCTTCATCAAAAGTATGCCCACCTCAAAGAGAAAATAGGTAGGTACAGCAAGGAGCATCATGTTGTAGACATCCGGTGTAGGGGTTATGATAGCAGATGCTATTGTTATAAAAAGAATAGCAAATCTCCTTGTCTTTGTTAAAGTCTCGGATTTCAATATACCTTTTTTGCTTGTAAAGAGTAGAAATATAGGTATCTCAAAGGTAACCCCGAATGCAAAGATCATGGTGGCACAAAAGGTTATAAACTTTTCCACTGAGATCATAGCCTTGAGCATCTCATTTTCGTACCCCACAAGGAACTTGATACCTGAAGGCAGGACAACAAAATAGCAGAAAAAACTACCGAGATAAAAGAGCAAAATAGTAAAAAACCAGAAGATAAAGCCCTCTGAGGTCTTTAGTCCTAAAACAGTGCGGAGTTCAAGCCAGATGATCAAAGTTATCACAGGCATAGCAAAGAATGCCCCTGCAAAAATGGATAACTCAACAGATGAAAAAAAGACCTCAGGGAGCGTGTAGTAATAAACCTTCATATTCGTATTCTTTAATAACCCTATAAGTATTGATTTTGAGGCTATAAAACACCCTATACCTATTATGGAAACAGCAATCAAGGTTTTTAAAATAATACCCTTTGCTGCCTTTAGTATTGTTGTGACCTTTTCTCGTTCCATATAAGCTCAGATTGGGTAAGTCCAAGGGAGATTATGTGTTTTAGTGCGTCCTCAACAGACATATCAATAAATATTAAGTCATCTTCCCTTGCAAAGATTAAAAACCCTGAGGTAGGGTTTGGGGTTGTAGGGATAAATACTGAACAGAGGTTTTCACCTGCCTTAGTTTTTGTTCTTTTTGTGACAAAACCAAGAAAATATCTCCCCCCTGCAGGTATCTCAACAAGTACAACCTCTTTGAATGAGCGGGTCTTCTCTGAAGAGAATGTATAGACTATATCCTTAACAGATGTATATATCCCTTTAACAAAGGGTATCTTTTTTATCACAAGGTCGCCATAGTAAAGGATCTTCTTGCCAAAATAATTTGATGCCAGCATCCCTGTGAGATATGTAATTACAATGAATATAATGATGCCTGTCCCTGGGATATAGATTTCATGGCCTGTTACATAGAAGGTTATATTCCTAATCAGTGGTGCGATAATTACATCTATGGATGATATAATAAAATATATGATATACGCAGTGGCAACCAGGGGGATGAGTATAAAGATCCCTGTTATAAAGGTCTTTTTAATATGTTTTGATGTCGCCATAAGTGACTAATAGTATAATCAGAAACAGGCAAAGTCAAATATTATATGATACCTTTGAAAAAGGTCTCAACTATAGGGGTCATCCCTCCATATGAGGGGTAGCGATAAACAAAAAAACAAAGGGTACGGTTATAATGATTCTTCATCTACTTTTATCCGCAGTTATCTATGGTTGAAAAAGGTAAAATGGTAAAAAACGAAAGGGTTAGACTACCTTGTCCTCAGAAGGCGAAAACCGATGCTGCTGAGCCTGCTCGACGGGACGCCGTAGTCCCGATGGGAAGCCCGCACGTATCGCGATACGCTGCTCCAAGAACCGCCGCGCCACACACGGCCACTGCCTGAGGAGGGGCCTTGTGGGTTATCACGAGAGCTGTCTCTGTAGTATCTGTCTCTTATACACATCTCCG
>JAOAHW010000080.1 GCA_026415015.1 Syntrophorhabdaceae bacterium | reverse complement strand
AGATGTGTATAAGAGACAGCTCCAGGAAACCTACACCACTATCCTGTCTCACAAACTCTTTAAGTAACGCTATACTTGCTGACTCCATGGCAATCTGGGGTGTTACCTTAAACCTCTTGAGATACTCGAATACAACCTCTCTCACTGCAGAGCCCTCTCTCCTTAATATAAGGGGTATATTGGCAAGCTGCATAACCGATATCTCAGCTCCTGGTATATGGATACTATTGGGCGAGGCTATAAGCACTACCTCATCTCTCCATATAACCTTTGTCTTGATCTTGCCTGTGCCAGGTCTACACCTTATCACTGCCAGTTCATTGCGATAATCTATGATGCTTTTAACCATATCTGCATTTGAACCCTGATCCAATATAACCTTTATACCAGGGTAGGTATTTTTGAACAGGGTAATAACAGGCATGAGGTGTTTTAAGGGGACCTCAGGACAACCAATTCTTAGCTCCCCTGACCTCCCTGTGGAGACATCCTCAAGGAAACCCTCCATATCATGGATCTCCTGGAATATCCTCTCTGCCCTCTTGAATATGTTTAATCCTGTATCTGTGAGCCGTATAGAGTTTCCATCTCTCACAAGGAGGCGTATCCCCACAGTCTCCTCGAGCTGCTTTATCTGCATGGTAATGGCAGGCGGTGTAACCATAAGCTCCTGTGCAGCCTTTGATATGCTGTTTAGCTTTGCCGCTGTATAAAATGCCCTGAGTTGATTCATATTGACTATCATAAAAAGCCCTAAAAACTTTTCAGTTTTTCTTAATCGCATTTAAATTTATTTTTATTGATTTGTCAAGTCCTAATTAATATATTATCTGTGTGAATGAGGAACATAACTAATAAAAATAAAGGAGGGACATAAAATGAAAGATGAGAATACAGCATTAGATACAAGGTATGATGAGGGCGCTTTACAAATGGACATAGAGAGATTGAGTGGATTTGCTGCATCTGAGGGTGTTGTTGATGGACCATGCACAGTCATAAAAAACCACAGTGACCTTCATAATCTTAAGGAAGGTGCTATAGTTGTCTGTGAGGCTGCAACACCAGAACTTATTACCTTTATGCCTTTTATCAAGGGACTAGTCACAGAAAAAGGTGGTGCCTTCACAACCGCCATATGGCATGCCAGGAGATACGGCATCCCCACTGTTACAGGTGTTGCAGGTATAATGGAGACCATAAAAGACGGGGACATAATCTGTATATATGGCTCAAAAGGTGTTGTGGAGATAGTAAGATAGATCAAGGCCTTCAAGAAATCAAAAGGGCCTCCATGAGGAGGCCCTTTTTTTTCAGAATATCCCTTGTTATGCCAGTGTTTTGAGTTTTTCCCTTAGATTCTTTGTGAATTCTTTTTCTGTGTCTTTTGCCTTTGCCCTCATGATCCTGTCACCGAACATGGCAAGCTTACCAACGATGCTCACATCTGTCTTATATGTAACCTCAACACCCTCGGGTGTCTCTTTCAGGTCAACAATGCTCTTCTGTTTGAAGTGCCCGAGCTTTGTTACATCCTCGCCCTCACCCTCTATCTCAATATGGTGAGGCCTTTCAACCTTTGTGAGTTTGTTTACGAATTTGAGTTTTGCTGAGATAGGTCCAACCTTTTGTTTTACAACACATTCATATGTTGTATCATCAATGAGTCTAACAGATTCTGCACCAGGCAGACATGTCATTATAGTATCCGGTTTAAGCAGGAAATCAAAGAGCTTGTCAATCGGTGCATTCAATGTAAAGCCACCCTCTATAATCATAAAATCCTCCTAAAAATTATTTGTCTAAACCTTTGATCCGGATTCAAGGATTGGCAAGGCTATGAGCCCCAATCCCTGACCGGCTATCTATTCTATCCTTTTATAGGTTATCCTGTGCCTTCTCAATAAGGTCTGAGAGTATCTCGTAACTTTTATTACCAGGCTCTGAGACCTGTTCAAGGAGCAGGTCTATATATGAATAACCCTGGGACTCTATCCAGGCTCTATGTGCCTTGTCACCTGTCCCAAACATATGGCGTGCCACCTGTTTGCTCGTTGGCCATTCTTTTTTACATGCAGGACATTTATAGTTCACGGGTTACCTCCTTTTGTCTGTTAGCTTATTTATTGGCTTCCTTTTCTTTCTTTTCCCTGAGTGCCTTCAGTATCCTCTCAGGTGTAAGTGGAAGTTCTTTCATCTGTATACCAAGGGCATGGAATATAGCATTTCCAAGGGCTGCTGCTGTCGGGTTGGTTAGACCCTCTCCTGCCTCTTTTGCACCATATGGCCCCTCTGCCTCATAGGTCTCTATATCGATCATGCCTGTCTTTGGCATTTCAGGTGCCCTTATAACCTTATAGTCTACAAGGTTCGGGTTGAGGAGCTTTCCTTCGTCCATAGGCAGGTCTTCAAGATATGCATAACCAAGGGCCATAGATGCTGCACCCTCGAGCTGTCCCACGAGTCCAAGGGGATTTATAGGCTGACCGCAGTCATGGGCTGTCATGATCTCATGGATCTTTATCTTGCCTGTCTCAGGGTCAACCTCTGCGTCCACTGCCTGCATCATATAGCTGTATGCAGGGGATATCATACCTTTTCTGTGAGGTGTATAGTAGCCACGTCCAACAATCCTCTGGCCATCCTTTGCCCTTATTGCCTTCTTTACAAGGTCCTCATACTTCATGCCCCTCTCAGGACGGGCTATAACATGTACCCATCTATCTTTGATGTCCAGGTCATAGACAATATTTAATCCCATCTCTGCATAGGCAAACTCAAGGAGCTGTTTCTTTGCATCCTCGCATGCCATCTTCACAGCATTGCCTGCCATAAGGGTCTGACGGGATCCCCATGCACCGAGGTCTGCTGGGCAGTGGTCTGTATCGCCTGAGTGTCCCTTGATGTCCTCTATCTTGACACCCAGTGTCTCTGCAGCGATTATTGCCATAGTGGTGTTTGAGCCCTGGCCTATATCCTGACAACCCACATGGAGTTCCACTGTACCGTCATTGTTTATAGTTACCACTGCTGATGAGAATGAATAAGGTGAATCAAACCAGTTGAATATACCGCCTGACATAAAACCACATGAGGATATACCTATTGCCCTGTTCGGACCAAGGTCACCCTTTGACTTGACCCATTCCTCTATTTTATCTATACATTCGGTCATACCACAACTCTGTATGAATGCCTGACCGGGGACCTCATAACACTCTGTATGGGCATTCTTTCTCCTCACTTCATAGGGGTCAAGTCCTAAATCAGCACACATCCATTCTATCTGCTGTTCAGAGCAGAACATGGCCTGTGGGGCACCAAATCCACGCATAGAGGTAGAGGGCATTGTATTTGTATAGACCCTGTAGCCATCGTATCTATATGCCTTCCATTTATATGGGAATGAGTGGAAGAACCCTGAGAGATACAGTGCTGTTGCACCCATCCCTGTATATGCACCGCCATTACTGAACATACGGGATTCCCTTGCCAGAAGCTGGCCGTCCCTTGACATGGCAGTCCTTACATAGTAATACATAGGGGTTCTTCTCTTTGTAGCAACCAAATCTTCTTCACGGGTAAAAACAATCTTTACAGGTTTACATAGTTTCTTGGAGAGTACTGCGCTACAGAACATGGCTGCATCGAGCTCGAATTTACCACCGAATCCACCGCCCACATATGTGGCAATGACCCTTACATCACCCTCTCTCATACCGAGGACACCGGCAAGGAGGGCCTGTGTATAGTATGCAGACTGTGTTGATGCCCACACAGTTAGTTTTCCCTCAGGGGTATAGCTTGAGACTGCTGCCCTTGTCTCCATGCACATATGATGCTGGCCTGAGCAGCGGAACCAGTCCTCTCTTATGTAACCACCGTTTTTTTCTGCCTCGGCAAATGCCTCATCCACATCACCCCACTCTATGTGCCTTGTAACATTCACATTTCTCTCTACGCCTTCATGGATAACAGGGGCATCCTTTTTTATGGCATCAAGGGGCTCAAATACTGCTGGAAGGACCTCATATTCCACATCGATGAGGTCAAGGGCCTTCTCTGCTATCTCCTCTGTTACTGCTGCTACTGCTGCTACAGGTTCGCCTATATATCTTACCTTTTCAAGGGGGAGTATCTGCTCGTCGCAGAGCTCCTCATATCTCCTCCAGATACCCTGTTTAATACCAAGGGTGTCTTTGCCTGTTACAACAGCCTTAACACCTGGAAGCTCCATGGCCCTGCTTGTATCAATATTTATTATCCTTGCATGGGGGTGGGGGCTTCTAAGTATCTTGCCATATAACATACCTGGTAGCTTTATATCGAATGTATACTGTGCCCTGCCAGTTACCTTTGCAATACCGTCTACATTGTGAACCTTTGTATTTATAACAGAGTATTTGACATTGGTCTTAAAGGTTGAATATTTTAACTCTTTTATCTCTGTGCTCATATTACTCCTCCTTATATGTCCCTTTTGCAACTGCATCTATTGCCCTGACGATACTGTTGTAACCTGTGCAACGGCAGATATTACCTTCAATACCCTCACGGATCTCATGCTCTGTAACCTCCCTGCCCTCATTCTCATTGAGGAATGCTGTGGCAGACATGAGCATACCAGGGGTACAGAAACCACACTGATAGGAACCATTGTCCAAAAATGCCTTCTGGATTGGGCTTAGTTTTCCATCCTTCTCAAGACCCTCCACTGTTGTGACCTCCATTCCCTCTACCTGGACTGCAAGTATGGAACATGACTTAACTGAAACACCATTTACAAGCACAGTGCAGGCACCGCAGGAGACGGTCTCGCAACCCCTTTTTGTACCTGTGAAACCAAGATGATCTCTTATAACCTCAACGAGAAGTGTCTTGGGGTGAATAAAAACCTCATATTCCTGGCCGTTAACTGACAATTTCAAAGCTCTCTTTTCCATATATATCAACCTCCTCCTTATCAGGCTACTGCCCTGGCTTGTTCCCAGGCCTTCTTAATCATTCTTTTTGTCAGGACGCTAAGCAGATGACGCCTGTGTTCCTCTGATGCATGGATGTCAGCAACAGGCTCTGATTCCTCATATGATATCTTTCCTGCCTCTTCAAAGAGTTTCTCGTCGAATTTCTTATCTTTTAGAAGGTCTTCAGCATTCTTTACCCTCTTAGGTATAGGTGCTGCATTACCAAGGACTATCCTTGCATCCTTGCATGTATCATCACCGTTTAAGGTGATTGATGCTGCCACAGCCACGATACCCATATCACTGTCAAGAAGGTTGAACTTCTGATATACTACAGCTGTCTTAGGTGGAGGAACAGGTACATGGACCTCAAGGACAAGCTCACCCTTTTCAAGGGCTGTTTCAAAATAATCCTTAAAAAAATCCTCAAGAGGCATTGTCCTCTCACCGTTTATTCCACCCACTTTTATGTTTGCATTCAATGCAATCAATACAGGGGCAGGGTCACCTGCAGGGTCAGCGTGGGCAAGATTTCCACCTATTGTCCCCCAGTTTCTTGTCTGGATAGATGCAAGCTTGTTCTCCATTAAAGCGAGAACAGGATACTTTTCCTGGATGACAGGGGATTTTTCAATCTCCCTGTGTGTTGTTGTAGCACCGATTCTCAGGCCATCTTTCTCATCATATTTTATGTATCTGAGTTCATCAAGGCCTTTGATATCAAGAAGATACTCAGGTGCCACCATACCCTGCCTCATGACGATTAAAAGAGACTGTCCACCGCATATTACCTTGCAATCATCATGCTCGGCATACATCTCAAACGCCTCTTTTACCGAGCCTGGCTTTAGATAATTAAAATCGTTTATCATAACCCTCTCCTTTCTATTAATTCTTCCACATTTTTAATACAACCAGCGCTTAATTGGATCTCATCTGGCATACCGAATTTCTCATCGTGACACGTGCTACTTTTTGGTTTCAGCTTTTCCATCTGTTCAGGTTCCATGAGGCTACCATGATAATCCTTTGAAAAACACAGATAATAATGTCTGCCCCTATATACTGCACAATCTATACACATACCCCCTGATATGGGACAGACCATCTTAAACTTTGCCATAATACATCTCCTCAAAAAAATATTATAAAAATATACAGGTTACGAATTATTTACAATATTTGTTCAAAAGTCAAGTGAAATTTTGCAAAAAAAGTGCCTTTAAATTTTTACAATAATAAACCAATAACTTACATTCTATTTTATTCTGATTAGTTATCGTTTTTTTTGCTGTTTACTATTTTGAACAGCTTTAAGGTGAAGCCCTTATAGCTTATATCTGAATCTCCTTAAAAGTTCCTTTCTTGCCTTTTTATCTTCTTCTGCCTCTATACCCTTTGGTCTTGAGCCATCTACAACACCAATTATTCCTCCTCCCTGTTCTGTCTCTGCTACTATGACCTGCAGGGGGTTGGCTGTAGCGCAGATTATATGGCAGACCTCCTGACAGGATTTTAGACTGTTTAGGACATTGATGGGAAAGCCATCCCTTAAGAAAATAACAAAGGTGTGGCCACAGGATAGAGAAAAGGATGTCTCGCTGGCAAGCCTCATAAGCTCTTCATC
>JAOAHW010000218.1 GCA_026415015.1 Syntrophorhabdaceae bacterium | reverse complement strand
CCATATATCTACATCGTTATACAGTGATAGTGAGATAGGGCATGACCTATTGATATTTGCATTACAGGATATATCGCTTCTAAAAAAAATGGAGAAAGAGTGCCAAAGCCCTGAAAGGATTGCTGGTCTTGAGATAATCACAGACCAGATATCACATCAGATAAGAAATCCCATTGCATCTATAGGTGGATTTGCCTTGAGGCTCGCCAAGACCCAGGTTTCTTCAGATGAATATGTGAGATACATTGAGATAATACATAACGAGGCAAAGAGGCTTGAGTATCTCATAGACAGGCTTGTGGAGCTATCAAAGGTTCATCATGCCCGTTTTTCCATTGCCACGCTCGACAATGTATTTGAGCAATTAAAAAATCTCCTTGAGGTTAAAGACAAAGATGGTCTCTATAAAGTAATATTTCAAGAAATTAAAAATCTATCAGAAGAGACATTCTATTGTGACCCTGGTCTTATCGCCCATGCCTTATACTGTATTGTCAAAAACAGTCTTGAGGCCATAAAGGAGGACGGTGAGGTAATAATCTCAGGTAGCACAGAAGATGATCGTGTAATAATAAAAATAAAGGATAATGGCTGTGGAATAGGGCCTGAGGCCCTTCCCTTTATATTTGATCCTTTTTTTACCACAAAGTTCAATAACCTTGGATTGGGCTTGACTATGGCAAGGAGGATTGTGAGCGAACATAAAGGGACAATAGAGGCACACTCAGTGCCAGACCAGGGGACAGAGATAATAATAGTTCTTCCCAGGGAGAGGCGCAGGGAGGTGAGAAGAAGGCTTATGGAGGATAATAAGGATATAAAATGAGGATTGTTTTCAGACTTTTTTGTCATACCATATGGGGCCAGGAGGTCTATCTTGTATCCCCTAAAATTCAAGAAAATGGGCTATATTGCGAACAGACTGGCATGATAAAGATGGTGTACACAGAGGACTTCATCTGGGAAAAGAATATAGAGCTTGAAGGCCTCAATGAACAAGAACTTGTCTATTCGTATGCCTTAATAGATAATAACAATGGCACTACAATTAATGATGGTGCAGGTAAAAGAAGAATCCCGATAAATCCCCTAAAAACAGGTAATTCAAGAGAGGTTATTATTAGGGACACATGGCTTAGTCCTTCAGACCCATCAACACTTTTTTTTACATCCTTTTTTACTGATGTGATCTTTAAAAATGATGTAATACAAAAAGAGATGGAAGAAGACCTGTATGAAGGTCGATATATGGAGACAGGGGATATAAAGGCAGTGGTAAAACTAAAGGTCTTTGCACCTTGGGCATGCCAGAACAAGGCAGTATACGTAACAGGTAATTGCCCTGAACTTGGTGACTGGGATATCTTCAATGCACCTTTAATGAAAAGGGATAAAAAAGGCATGTGGTCCATAGCAGTATACATAGATAGGGACAGGGGGCCGATAGAGTATAAATATATAATAAAGGAAAAAGGCAAGGACACTGTCCTATGGGAGGACGGTGGAAACAGGCATATAGATAAAATAGAGGGAGATACTATCTTTATCAATGATAATATATTCCGATGCAGAGTATCCTGGAGGGGTGCAGGGGTTGCTGTACCTGTTTTTTCATTGAGGAGTAAGGATAGCCTTGGCACTGGTGAGTTTACTGATCTAAAACACCTTGCAGATTGGGCATCTGAAGCAGGTCTTAGGGTCATCCAGATTCTGCCTGTGAATGATACAACACGGCAGCATAGCTGGATGGATGCATACCCCTATTCATGCATCTCTGTCTTTGCGCTACATCCATTATATCTAAACTTAGATGCCATAGGAGGGGTTTCAGAGGACATAAAAAGGGAGGTTGATTATTGGAGATACAAACTAAACAGCAGTGAATCCCTGGAATATGAAGATGTGATGAGGGTGAAGCTCGACCTTGCGAGGAGGATATTTCACAGGCAAAAGGATGATTTTCTGGAATCAGAGGCCTTTAAAGATTTTTTCAATGAAAATGCATTCTGGCTCAAATCCTATGCCCTTTTCTGTGTCTTGAGGGATAAAAACAAAACAGGTGATTTCACTAAATGGGGAAGATTTAAAAGCATAAAAAAAGAGGAAATAGACACCTTTGTAGCACCAGGAACAGAATATTTCCACGATATATGTTTTTATTACTTTATTCAGTATCATCTCCATCTACAGCTATTAGATGCATCCTTATATGCAAGAAAAAAAGGTGTTGCAATAAAAGGTGATATACCTATCGGTGTCCACCCTGAGAGCCATGACTGCTGGATAATGCCTGAGATATTCCATATGGACAGGTCTGCAGGCGCCCCACCAGACCCATTTTCAGACCACGGTCAGAATTGGGGTTTCCCTACTTATAACTGGGATATTATGGCAGAGGATGATTATAAATGGTGGCGAAGCCGCCTTGAAAAGATGTCCATGTATTTCCAGATGGTCAGGCTTGACCATATCCTCGGTTTTTTCAGGATCTGGGAGATACCAAAAGGGACTTTCTCAGGGCTTATGGGTAGATTCAATCCTGCCATACCCATAAAAAAAGAGGAGCTTGAAAAAGAGGGTATAAGGGACATAGAACGACTATGGGAGCCTCATATACCGTCATGGTATATATATGAGGTATTTGGCGAATATGGAGATTATGTGTCAGATACATTCCTTGAAGAAAAAGAACAGGGTCTTTTCAGGGTGAGGCCTGAATTTTCAACACAGGCGAGGATTGAGGAATATCTTTCATCCCTTGATGAGACACAGGAAGAAGATAGAAGAAAAAAGGCTGTCTTGAGAGATGGACTCTTCAGGCTTATATCCAACATCATATTTATAAGGGATGAAAAATACGAGGGATTTCATTTTAGGATAAACATGATGAATACAGCGTCATTTACAAGTCTTGAAGAATGGATGAGAAAGAGGCTTATCCACCTATATAATGACTATTTCTATCATCGTCAGGATGGGCTCTGGCGTAGCAGTGCCATGGAAAAGCTCCCTGTATTAAAGACCTCATCACCTATGCTTATATGTGGAGAGGACCTGGGTATGATACCTGACTGTGTACCCCCTGTTATGGAGGAACTGTGTATATTAGGTCTACGGATACAGAGGATGCCAAAGGAGTCTGACAGGGAGTTTGGCTATCCATGGGATTATCATTATCTTACAGTATGCACTACCTCAAGCCATGATATGTCAACGATAAGGGGTTGGTGGGAGGAGAATCCTGAGAAGGTTAGTCGCTATTATAGGTCAATCCTCGGCCATGATGGTGACCCCCCAAAAGAGTGCACGCCAGAGATATGCCAGGAGGTCATTATGCAGCATCTTGAATCACCTTCTATGTTTGCCATATTCCCCATCCAGGACCTCTTAGGGATGAGCGCTGCCCTGAGATGGCATGGGAACCCTAAAGCAGAGCAGATCAATAACCCCGCAGACCCATTTCATCGCTGGAGATACCGCATGCACATAAACATCGAGGATTTAAAAGCCCATCTGAATTTTACAGAGATGATAAAAACAATGCTTATTAAAACAGGAAGGGTAGGTAAATAACACTACCTCTTTGTGAATTCCTCTATTGCCTTCATATATTCATGCATACCCAGTACCATCAGGTCATTATGGCCTGCATCAGGTATAAATAAAGAATACTTCTGGCTTGCCCCTGACAGTCCATACAGGGCCCTTCCCTCACTAACTGGTATTATATAGTCATCCTCTCCGTGGATTATCAGGGTTGGTATGGTTATCTCTTTTATCTTTATATCATTTCCAAATCCTAGCGGGTTTTCTATGTGCTGAAATAGATGACGAACCCCGAGACGGCTTAACTGGTTCTTTGCAATGGCAAAACCACTCTCTATAATCAAACCTGTTAGGTCTTTCTGGTTGTGATATGCCACCTCTATGGCAGGGGCACTACCTAAAGACCTACCCATGACAAAGAGCCTCCCTGAATATCCATTTTCTATTACAAATGCTTTAAAGCCTTTGAATATGGGGTGGCTATCCTTTATGATATGGGTGCAACTGGGCAGGCCATCGCTTGCACCGTAACCCCTGTAGTCTGCTACAAACAGGTTTATACCCCTTTTCTGGTAAAGGGGTGCAACATAGTCATAATCAAAGGCAGTCTCTCCATTACCATGAAAATATAAGATATTAGGTCCTTTTTCATGGGACGGGTAGAAGCGGCATCCAATCTTTATCCCCTCATCTACAACAACAAAATGGTTTATTGCCCTTGGTGATTCACTATCCCCTACAAATTCCCTTCGGGGATAAAAAAGGCGGTAGAGTATCTCTGGTATGTCCATCTGTCTTGTGCCCTCTTCAAAATCTATCATAGACACCTCTTAAAAAAATATTATTGTATAGTCAGGATAATGAGGTTTTTTTGAGACCTATGAAAAGGTCTTAAGCCCTGGGCCTATACTTAGGTCTTCTTTCTATGTGGAATTTCATCATAAAAAAAGTTGGACTTAAAGGATTTTATATCTTCAATTCGAGATTTATCATGTCCCCTTTTTTAAAACCCATCTTCTCAAAAAATTGCAGGAGGTCATTATCTCTCCAATTGACAAATACATAGACCGTATCCACACCCACTTTTTTGAACATGGAAAGCATCTCCATAAAGAGCATCCTGCCTATGCCTTTCCTCTGATATTCCTTTTTGACACCAAGGGTATCTATCCACGCCACATTCTCAGGTATCCCATATTCCCAGCCACTGGCACTGCCTAATATAAACCCTATAAGGTTTCCATTTGCCTCTGCTGCCAGCGAGGGTACCCCTGATGTCTCTGCATATTCAAGTCTTGTAGCCCAGTACCCCTTCCTTTTTTTGCCAAGGAGTGAGTAGTCTATCTCTGTTACAGCATCAAGGTCCCTGATGGTGAGAATCCTTAGTTTCACGGGCTCTACTGCATCCATAATAAACCTCCTTTAAAAGGCTAATAGACTAAAAACATCCCTGTAGATTTAATAACATTAAACCCTTTTCAATCAATCTTTTCTTATTGAAGTATAGCAATGAAAGGTAGGTTGTCAAGGTTTGAGATGGCATACCTTTGTAAAAGGTCTATTATTTGTTATTATAGACCCTTTCAGAAAGTGGCTATCTCTTCATTTAATAGGTCCGAGACAAACATATGACCTGGCTTGTGGGTAATGCATATATCAGGTTTGGCATTCATCACAACAGACTGGGGGGTGACACCGCATGCCCAAAACACAGGTATCTCTCCTTCCTTTATGGTCACAGGGTCTCCGAAATCAGGGCTATCTATATCTTTTATACCTATTAACTCAGGTTTTCCTATGTGAACAGGACCACCATGGACAGAGGCATAACGTGAGGTAATCTGGATTGCCTTAAACAATCTATCTCTTGGTATGGGTCTCATGGTGACAACATATGGGCCATGGAATATACCTGCTGGTATGCATTCAAGATTTGTTATATACATGGGGACGTTTTTGCCTTCATCTATGTGTCTTATAGAGATACCAGCCCTCATAAGGGCGTCTTCAAAGGAAAAACTACACCCTATAAGGAATGTTACAAAATCTGGCTGCCAGATATCTGATATATCCCATCTTGTGCTGTGAAGGCTACCTTTTATATAGATGTTATAGCCTGGGATGTCTGTCCTTATGTCTGCATCCCTCGCAGAAAGGAATGTGAGGTATTGGCCTTTTTCTAATACCTCGATAACAGGACAGGGTTTTGGGTTTCTCTGGCAGAAGAGAAGAAAGTCAAAGGCATATCTTTCTGGCAGGATGACAAGGTTCATCTGGGCATATCCCATAGAAACACCTGCTGTAGGTTGCTGCCACCTACCCTCCCTTACAAGGCGTCTAAAGTCCTTTGGCGTTATATCTTTCATGGACTTCATCTTATATACAAGACTCTTGATTGTCAATAGTAAGCTTTATATTCAGACCAAAGAGGCTTGCCAACTCATTATAATCTCTCACAGACACATCTGAGAGGGATGCAAGATAAGGGTCGTTGAATACATTAAAGGCAATGGAAAACATACCACTTTTTTTAGCAGAGGATATGCCAGTGGCAGAGTCTTCTATTACTGCTGACACACCTGCCTCAACCCCAACAAGCTCCAAGAAAAGTGAGTAGTTTTTTACCTTACCAGCCTCATAGAAAACCTCTTCCCTTGCAAAGCATGTATCAAAGAGCCTGTCTAACTCTAAATGGGATATGAGGCTTTTTATAACATGTTTTTCATTGGCTGTAACAAGATGGAGGCAATAACCTCTATCTTTTAAACCTTTTATGGTCTCTAAAGCACCAGGAAAGATCCTGCAATAACAGGGTAGATTTTTTAGATACAACGACCTCCTCTTTTCTACAATCTTTTGTATAAGCGCCTCTCCAAGGAAACTGAAATGTCTTTTTAAGAATAGATCTGTAGGGATACCTGCTATATCAGACAGGCTAAAACTCCCTTTGAGGTCTATCCCAAGATCAATAAGTATATCTGATAGGAGACTAAATCTTGTTGTCTCTGTATCAGCAATGACGCCATCAAAGTCAAAGACAATATGCCTTGCCTTATATCTTAGAAAATCAGTTTTCATATCCCATGGATTATATACTACAGATTATAAATCTTTGCAAAACCCCTGTAGAAGCCTTTAATAAAAATTTTTGAGAAAAAGATTTACACTAATTTAATGAAATTAATTTTTATTAAAAAACTTAAGTATAACTTCTTTTTTGCCGATAAAATAATAGGCAATATAAGGCATTGGCCTGTAAAAAATTATTTAACACCTTGAGGTAACAATGACAAGACAGAGATTACTTTCTAAGACCTATGACCTTAAACTCGCACCATCAATGAAGTGTATAATAGACAGGACCATAGAGACTATAGTAAATCCTAACTCATCAATAATGGACATACTAAAGATTATAGAGATAGACCCTTCTCTATCTGCCAAGATACTCGGTATAGCCAATTCTGCCTATTATAATAGAGGCACCAATACCTATGACCTTCACCATGCATTGATAAAGATAGGGTTTGATGAGATAAAAAACATAATTTTCTGTCTCCTTGTTGTGGACAATTTACTTAAAGTATTGAAGATAAGGTTTAGTGACCTCCTTGAATTCTGGAGGCATTCTATCTATGTTGCCCATTCAGCAAGGATACTGGCAGAAAAGACCCTTGATGATGAACCTCAGAAGGCGTATATAGTCTCTCTTCTCCATGATATAGGTAAAATTGTATTCTATTCTGAGATAGAGGACTACAGTAAAATAGTCCATGAAGCTAAAGAAAGGCAGAAACCCATCTGGGAGACAGAGAGGGAGCTATTCGCCATAGACCATCAGGAGATAGGGTATGTCATTGCAAAGAAATGGAGACTCCCTGAAACAGTATGTTCTGTGATAGGTAATCATCATGATTTAACAAACAGTGAAAATAACAATAGAAATCTTCTTAAGATTACAATATTGGTAGATAATTTCTTTTATTGTAAGGATACAAACGGTAGCCCTGAAAAACTTATACTCCTCAAAGAAAAGGATAATATAAAGATGGAGGTTAAAAAGAATATGGAGATTATAAATATAAATTTTCAGGGCGTACAGACATAGCATGACAAAACCTTCAAACTATCAGTGGGATTTTTATGAAAGGGCAGTAAAGAATTACTCGGTCATCCTCCGTCTTTTAAGTATCGTAGACAATAAAAAGAATCTATTAGATGAAGCCCCTGCTGTATTTGTTGAGGAACTGCCCTTTGAAGTATGCAAGATTTCTATAGAGGGAGAAGAAAAAAAGTTCTCAGGTTTTTTTAGTATCGATGGTTCAAGCGATAATATCGATGTAGAGGTTATAAAACATGCCTACCCTGATGCATTCTCGCCCTTTATCTTGAGCAATTACTTTAATTATAGCATCCTTTATATATACCCGTTGATATATAATGAGACAGCGAGGCTTGGCTATATTATTTTGGGGACAGGACAAAAACAGGCCATGGCAGAGTCCTTTTTAAGGGAACTCAGGATGCTATGCAATATATTTAATAAGTTGCTCTTTATTGACCCTCTATTGTCTCATAGCAATGGTAAGTATTCGGATATCATGGTTTATAAGAAATCATTAGACCTCTTTCCTGAGCCAGTTTTTTTAATAGATAATATGGGCTATATCCATTATGTAAATAAAAAGGCAGTGGATGAATTCTCTATTGAAAATCGATTCCTCATAGGTGAGAGGTTCAATAATATTTTTGACGTCAGTGGATATGTCTTTGAAAGCCTGTCGCCAGTAGAAGGTAGGGTTGAGTATCATACAGGAGACAATTATAAAATATTTAAACTCAAATGCTATCCCCTTGAACAGGAAGATCATGGTAGGGGTGGAATTAGATGTATTATCTTAAATGACACATCCCAAGAAAAGATTGAAGATGAATATGACAATCAGCTAAAAAAGATGGAGAGTTTAAGCCTTCTTGCCGGGGGTCTCGCCCATGATTTTAATAACCTTCTGACAGGGATAGTGGGATATACATCCCTTATGAAAAATTTTCTTAAGGAAGAGGGCAGGTTGTTTAAATACACATTGGCTATTGAGAATGCTGCCCAGAGGGCCACAAAACTTACCCATAACCTTTTGAATCTTTCAAAGCGTGGGACAAGAAGAGACAGCATTGTGGATGTGAATGCCATAATTGAGGATCTGGTCTTTATATTAAAAGAGAGCTATAGGGACATGGAAGTAAAATTGAACCTCTCTGATATGCTCCCTCCAATAAAAGGGGATGAGACAGACATACAGAGTGCCCTTCTTAATATCCTTGTAAATGCCAAGGATGCCATGGACGGCAAAGGTGTTATCAGTGTGTCCACTGGCATTAAATTCCTAAAAAATAAAAAAGGTTTTGTAGTTATTGAGATAGAGGATAATGGGCCTGGTATGACAAAGGATATTATAAAAAAGGCATTTGAACCCTATTTCACTACAAAGAAAAGGGATAATAGATTGGGTATGGGTCTGTATATTGCAAAGAAGGTAATTAGCAGCCATGGCGGTGCAATAGAGATAGAAAGTAAACCCCAGGAAGGGACAAGATTCACCATATACCTTCCCCTTTTATATACATCAAAGACAGGCGATATTGACTCAAACAAAAAAGAAGAGGAGGATTTGAGCTTAAAACCTGGTTTAAATATAATTGTTGTGGATGATGAGGAATTTATAAGGGATTTTTTGAAAGGGGTGTTAAAGGCAGCAGGTGCCCATGTTTTAGAGGCAAAGGATGGTTATGAGGCTGTTGATATATTCAAGAATTCAAGAGATAAGATAGACCTGATAATCCTCGATATGATAATGCCTGGTAAGAAGGGAGATGAGGTGCTCAAAGAGATAAGGCTAATAGATGAAGATGTAAAGATAATAATTTCAAGCGGTTTTATGAACGAAAGACAGAAACAGTCATTAAAGGGACATCATATCAATGGTTTCCTTGATAAGCCCTATACAGGTAAGGCCTTGATCAATATTATAAAAAAGACATGTCCTGAGAATTAAAACCAATAGATCTTTGAGGTCTTTATATGCCTGCTGTTTTTTCTATTATAATTTCAACCCTTCTGTTCAATGCCTTATTTTCTGGTTTGTCATTATCCACCAGGGGTCTAAATTCTGCATAACCTGTGGCTGAAATCCTCTCAGGGGGTATATGGCCTTTTTCTATGAGGTATCTTACCACCTCTGTTGCCCTTCTTACAGAAAGCTCCCAGTTAGATTTAAACTCACCCTTGTTTATAGGTGTATTGTCGGTATGCCCCTCTACCCTTATGTGATTTTTTATGTCCTTTATGATATATATAATCTTATCGAGGGCTTTTTTTGCACCCTGTTTGAGTTCTGCCTTACCCTCGTCAAAGAATGCCTTGTCCATAATCCTTATGACAACACCCCTCTCATCTGTAAAGATATGTATGCTATTTTTTAGGTCACTTTCACCTGTGACAACCTTTAACTCTGTATCGAGCTTCTGTCTTAACCCTTCTGATAGTGCCTTGCCTGATAATAGTTCAAGGGGTGGCGCCCCGCTAGTATTACCCTTCTGGAGCACGCCTGTTCCACCTGAAAATATAGCCTTAAGATACGATGACACCTCTTCATATTTTTGTGAATCCTGTTTTGAAAATGTATACATCATTATGAAAAAAGCGAGAAGTAATGTAATCAAGTCTGAATATGTAAGGAGCCATCTCTCAAGGTTTTCATGTTCATTATTGTTATTATTTCTCTTTCTCATTTTATCTCACCGCTTCTTTTATTTGGGAGTAAAAAAGACATAAGCTTCATCCTTATTATCCTTGGGTTCTCACCCATGGTAAGAGAGATTACTCCTTCGCATATCATATCAAGATAGAGGGCCTCATCCTGATGTTTAGCCCTTAACTTATCTGATATGGGTAGATAGATGAGGTTTGCAAGGGCAACACCCCAGAGGGTGGCAATAAATGCTGTGGCTATAGATGATGCCATATTTGCGCTATTCTCCATGCTCCCTAATGCATGGATCAAACCAAGGACAGTGCCTATTATGCCAAGGGTTGGTGAGAATCCACCTAATTTCTGAAAAAACATAGCCCCTACCCTATGCCTCTCCTCTATATACGACATCTCTATCTCCAGTATCTCTCTTATCTTATTTGTCTCAAAACCATCTATTGAGAGTTGAATAGCCCTCTTGAGAAAGTTATCCTTTATCTTTGGTAGTTCATTTTCAAGGCTTAAGAGACCATTTTTTCTTGCTTTCATGGCAAGGTCACATATCAAATCAATAAGTTTGTGAAAATCAAGCTTTCTATCTACCAGAACAACACTTAATAGCTTTGGTAGTGCCTTTAATTGACTAAAAGGCGTTGTTATGATGGTTGCACCTATTGTTCCAAATATAACCAATATCATGGCTGGTGCCTGGATCAGGGATGAAAGATGGCCACCTTCCATTACAAATGATACCAGCACAGCACCAATACCTATTATAAGGCCAAAAATAGTGGTTATATCCATAAGGTATCATCCAGTGGATTCGCTCTTATTGCGGAGCATCTCCCTTTCCTTTATAAATATATACTGTATCAACATATCCCTGTCATTTTCATTAATTACAAGAAATTGCATAGCAACATAATTAACAGTATCTCCATCTTTTATCTCTTTAACGCAACGTATCACCTTGCATAAAATTGATATCCTTGTATAGAGATAGATAGGTAGTATCAGGATAAGCTCTACATAATCACCCTCTTTGATATCAGCATCAGTAATAAACATTATACCTGAACCGCTTATGTTTGCCTGGGTGTAAGAAGTATTATACTGCTTCTTGTCATCAGCATTCTCTATGAGGTAGTCCAGAATCATATTAATTTTTCTATCGATAATATTAAGGTAGGCATAGAGGGGGTCTTTCTTTTTTTCTTCATCTGCCCCTATCATTTTCAATATCGAGATCTCATCTGAACTAGTAAAATTGCTTATAGGGCTGTATCTAATAGTATGTTCAAGGGCATTGAATTCTTCTTCACTTATTATCCTGAATTTTAATCTGAGCCTGTCATCTACCCTGAAATAATCTCTTTTTTCATTTTTTTCCATAGTTGCCATTTAAGATCATCTTTACAAACTCGCTAGCCATAATAGGGTCAAACTGGCTCCCAGAGCACCTTTGAATCTCTTTTAAGGCCTCTTCTATAGTTGCTGCCTTTCGATAAGGTCTATTTGTGGTCATGGCATCAAATGTATCGCAGATGGATATTATTCGGGCACAGGCAGGTATGTCATCACCAGATAGACCATCAGGGTAACCTTTTCCGTCAAACCTCTCATGGTGATTCCTTATGATTATGGATTCTTTTGATAATATGTCAAACTGGCTTAATATTTCCTGGCCCAATACAGAGTGATTTTTCATTATGTTATACTCTTCATCTGTTAGCCTTTCGGGTTTGAGGAGTATTGTATCTGGTACACCTATCTTTCCCAGGTCATGGACAGGGGTTACCACCCTTAAGACATCCTTTTCTATATTGTTTAGTCCGATCTGGTCAGCCAATGAAAGGGCCATATCAGTAACCCTCTTGCAGTGATTTTCTGTATAAGAATCTCTTTTATTTATGGCTGTGATTAGGGACATGTGGGTCTTGAATATATTGTCGAAGAGACTTTCATATAAGATCCTGTTTTCAATCTGGGATGATGCCTTTTCACCTATCAATTTGAGGAAGAATACATCGGTATCCTGATGGCTGCTTATGGCCTCTAAACCATTTCTCCCCTTTTTAACAGTCAGGAATCCTATGGGTTCCCCTTTTATTACTATGGGAAGGGCCATGGTATCATCCTTTATAATACACCTCTTCGGGTTATTAATTTTTTCAAAGAGGTCCCCTGTAAATATTATTTTGTCGTCCACAAAATCATCATTTTCGTTTCTTTTTTCTTTAAAGAGGATAGGCTCTTTGCTGCTGGCATCATAGATATAAAATCTGCACAGGCTTGCACCAAGTATATTATAGGTTATATTGACCATCTTTTCATAGACATCGTCGTAGAGATTCAATGAATTAAACTGGTTAGAGATGTTATACATGGTGGTAAGTTCTTTGATCTTATATTGAAGCTCTCTGTTCAGGAGTTCTATCTTTTTTTTGTCTTCTAAATTTTTAAAAAGGCTTTCTTTTTCTATCAGGAGGGACCTTTCCCTCAATGCCCTAATCATCACCATTATAAGATTATCGTATTCAAAGGGTTTTAGGAGGAAATCAGATGCCCCTTTCTTCATGGCATCTATAATATCCTTATGGCTACTGTATCCGGTCATCATAATAACAGCAATGGTGGGATTCTCTTTTTTGATGGCATCCAGGAGGGTTACGCCGTTTATATCAGGCAGCCTTACATCGAGTATGGCTATCT
>JAOAHW010000075.1 GCA_026415015.1 Syntrophorhabdaceae bacterium | reverse complement strand
GATATGTATATACGGGGATTATGATTCAGATGGTATAACATCTACTGCCCTTATGTATAATTTTTTGAAAAACCTCAATCTATCCCCTTCTGTCTATATACCTGACAGAAAAGAGGGCTATGGCTTAAATGTCGAGGCTATAAAGAGGCTAAAAGCAGACAGAACTGATCTGATCATTTGCCTTGACTGTGGTTCTTCAAATATAGAAGAGGTTAAACTTGCCGAGGATCTGGGGATGAAGGACATTATAATAGACCACCATGAGGTATTGGGACACCTGCCACCTGCCAGGGCCATTATAAATCCAAAAAGATATGACTCTCATTTCAGGACAAGGGAGCTTGCAGCCTGTGGTGTGACCTTCTTTTTTCTATGGGCATTG
This sequence comes from Syntrophorhabdaceae bacterium, assembly GCA_026415015.1. Lineage (GTDB taxonomy): Bacteria > Desulfobacterota > Syntrophorhabdia > Syntrophorhabdales > Syntrophorhabdaceae > DTOV01. The sequence continues at coordinate 1,837 of JAOAHW010000075.1, read as the reverse complement.
AGAAGGGTCATCCATGATAGAGGACTCATGGAGGAGCACATAAACCTAAAGAATGAACTTGACCTTGTAACACTGGGGACAATAGGGGATATGGTGCCCCTTGTTAACGATAATAGGGTGCTAACAAAAATAGGTATTGAGACCATGAGAAAGAGGCCGAGACAGTGGCTAAAGACATTCTACAAAGAAAATATGATCCCCAAGTCTGAACTCAATGAATTTGCACTAAATTTTATTATAATACCAAGGATAAATGCTGCAGGACGGGTGTCAGACCCTGAGGAGGCATTTAATTTCCTTATATCAGAGAAGGAGGCAGAATCTATAAGGCTATTAAATAACTTAAATAACGCAAATAACCTAAGACAACAGATAGGTGAAAGGATAATGAAGGAGTGCAGGGAGGAGATAGAAAAAGAAAGACTCCATAGGAAAAATTCTATTGTCCTTTTCAAAAAAGACTGGCATATAGGGGTGATAGGCATTGTTGCACAAAAACTGGCTGAGATCTATGGTAAACCATCCCTGGTAATGACAGAGGTAGATGGGATATACAAGGGCTCAGGTAGGGGTACAGAGAACATAGACCTTTACAACACCATATCCTCTCTCTCCAATCTCCTTATAAGGTTTGGTGGTCACAGGTTTGCATGTGGATTTTCCTTAACAAAGGAAAACCTTGAGTCATTCAAGGGTGCCTTTGACAATGCCCTTAATGGCATATCAGGACTCAAAAATAGGGGAACAACCTTTGATACATCTGCTGACTTTGAAGAGCTAACAGTGGATTTTGTAAACCTTTTAAATATAATGTCACCCTTTGGCACAGGTAATCCAAGACCTTCCTTACTGTTCAAACCCACAAGCATAACTATGGCAGGGGGAAGCCGCATAAAGATTACAGACAGAAACTCCATATCCTGGTATGGATATATTCAAAACGGTCTAAAGGTCCCAGAAGAAAGGTCTAATAATCTAAGTATCATAGCAAACCCTGTAATAAAGGAGGAGATGGGTAATAGATTCATCAACTTAAACATAAAGGCAATATTGAAAGGGGATCTCCCTTAAAACCTCCTATCCCTTAAAAACCTATCGAAGGTCTCAGATATTTCAACTAAAAGTTGATTTTTTTAAACCTATTATCCATTGAAAAATAAAAAAATCAATTATAATATATATTTCATAATGGATATAGGTGCAACTATACGTAAACTAAGGGAGAGACACAGTCTGAAGCAGATAAATCTCGCCAGTGCACTACAGGTATCACCACAGGCTGTATCTAAATGGGAAAAAGGATTGTCTTTACCGGATATGGATACAATGATAAAGATATCAAGGCTCTTTAATGTTAGTATGGACTTTCTCCTTGGGCTTACAGCGCCCGATAAAGGCGTCTTTAATGGCACTGTTTTGTGCTCTGGTCTTAAAGGGTTTGCCACGATGTCACTTACCCTTGATTCTAAAGAGATTGCAGATTATACAAATGTGCTGTTCTATAATTTAACAGAAGCGACTTTAAAATATGATGGTGTCCCTATAAAATATGTAGGCGATGGCTATCTATGTCTTTTTTCAGGCCCTGACCACGAAGAGAGGGCTGTCAGGGCTGCAATCTATGGAAAAAAAATTATCCGTCAGGAGGGATTAGTCATATCCATAAATACAGGGAGTGTCTACCTTGGCCATATAGGCCATCCCAAGTATGCCATAACGGATATTGTAGGCAAAGTGGTTAATATTGCATTTCTTGCTATTGCATGGGCAACAAAACACACATCTGTAAGTATTGTTGCTACCTATGATGTAATGAAAAATCTAAAAGGCCATTATG
>JAOAHW010000137.1 GCA_026415015.1 Syntrophorhabdaceae bacterium | reverse complement strand
TTAGAAAGTATTTTTAAACCCTCTGTTATCCCTGGACCTCTGTAGCTTGTGATAGAGGTCCTGTTTGCCTTGTCATAAGAGGATTTGAATATAAAGGGGATATCCAATTTTGCTGTCATGTCTACAAGAAGCTCTGCTATCCTCATGGTTATGGTCTCTGCCTCTATCACACAGGGACCGCCTATAAAAACAAAGGGCCTTTTACCAATCTTTATGCCCCTTATATCTATCTCTTTTTGCATCTGCCCTTTTCCTGTCTATGTCTTATTGATGCCTTTATGAACTCCCTGAAGAGTGGGTGTGGGTCAAAAGGTTTTGATTTAAACTCAGGGTGAAACTGGCAGGCAAGGAACCACGGGTGACCCTTTAGCTCTATTATCTCAACGAGTTTTCCATCTGGAGATATACCTGTTATCTCCATCCCGCAATCCTCAAGCTGACTTCTAAAGGCCATATTAAATTCGTATCTGTGTCTGTGTCTTTCGTATACAAACTCCTGCATATATGCCCTGCTGGCTAGACTACCTTGTTTTAACATACATTTATATGCACCGAGCCTCATAGTGCCACCTTTGGCAGAAAATTTGTCCCTTCTCTGGACAACATTTTCCCTGTCCACCCATTCCTCGATGAGATATATGAGGGGATTAGGTGTATGCTCATTAAACTCTGTGCTATGGGCACCTTCAAGGCCTGCAAGGTGTCTGCCTATCTCAATGACTGCAAGTTGCATACCGAGACAGAGACCAAAAAAAGGTATCTTTTTCTCTCTGGCATACCTTATTGCCATTATCTTTCCCTCTATACCCCTGTCACCGAATCCACCAGGGATCAGTATACCATCGACTCCATCAAGGAAGGATAAAGAACCTGTCTCTAACTCCTCTGAATCCACATATCTTATATTGACCCTGCAGTTATTCGCTATGCCACCGTGGACAAGGGCCTCATTCAGACTCTTATAAGAATCCTTAAGCCTCACATATTTACCAACAAGGGCAATCTCTACATTTCTTTTTGGGTTTTTTATGGTGTGTACAATGTCTTCCCACTTGGATAGATCAGGTTTACGGGACCATATATTCAGTATCTTTGTAATCTTTTCATCAAGCCCCTCACTGTGATACAAAAGGGGGACCTCATAGATTATGTCCACATCCTTTGCTGTTATCACTGCATCTTTTTCAACATTACAGAATAAGGCTATCTTGTCTTTTAAAGGCTGTTTTAAAAAATCCTCGGCCCTGCACAGGAGTATATCAGGCTGGATACCTATCTCCCTTAATTCTTTCACGCTGTGCTGGGTTGGCTTTGTCTTTACCTCATCTGCTGTCTTGATAAAAGGGACAAGGGTAAGGTGGATAAAGAGGGTGTTTTCCTTGCCCAGGTCGTTTCTCAACTGTCTTATTGCCTCAAGAAAAGGTAGGCTCTCTATATCACCTACTGTACCACCTATCTCCACAATGACTATGTCTATACCATCATCCACATCGAGGATCCTGTTTTTTATCTCATCAGTGATATGGGGTATGACCTGGACAGTAACACCAAGGTATTCACCCTTTCTCTCCCTGGAGATTACAGAGTCATAGACCTGGCCTGTGGTGAAGTTGCTCCTTTTTGAGCCTGTGGAATTTGTAAACCTCTCATAGTGGCCGAGGTCAAGGTCTGTCTCTGCACCATCATCAGTCACATAGACCTCTCCATGCTGAAAAGGACTCATAGTGCCAGGGTCTACATTAATATAAGGGTCAAGTTTTTTAAGGGCCACAGTGAGGCCCCTTGATTCAAGGAGTGCACCTATAGATGCAGATGCTATGCCCTTACCAAGAGAGGAGACTACACCACCTGTTACGAATATAAACTTCTGCCGCATGAGCTTATCACCTGTCTTCAAGGAAAAGTCTTACCAGACCCTCACCATCTAATATGTCACCCTCTATAGCCTCACTGAAGCCACTGGCACATCCCTTTCTTGGCCTGCCTTTATCATAGATTGCAAATGGCACAGGGCATGCATAGTGTGTCTTCAGTGATATGGGTGTGGCATGGTCTGTTACAATCATAAACCTTGTATCACGAGACATGGCCTCATATAGAGGTCCTACTATCTTACTGTCTATATTCTCAATGGCCCCTATCTTTTCCTCTAAGTTACCGCTATGGGATGCCTCATCAGGTGCCTCAACATGGATATATACTATGTCATAGTCATCAAGGAGCTCTATGGCCTTTTTTGCCTTTGCCCTGTAGTCAGTATCAATATATCCTGTGGCACCCTTTACAAAGGGCCTGTCAAAACCGGCAAGGCTACTTATGCCTTTGATAAGGTCTACTGCAGCCACAGTAGCCCCTTTAAGCCTGAATCTATCATAAAACAGGGGAAAAGATGCCTTTTTACCCTGTCCCCATAGCCATACACTGTTTACTGGCAGCTTGTTGGATGCTTTTCTTTTTATGTTTACATGGTGGTCTTTAAAAAGCCCTTTTGATAACTCCATAAGTTCAATCAACCTGTCTGCACCATCTCCATTTGGTAGATATCCTGCAATAGGCTTTTTTGTAATATCATGGGGAGGAGTGGTGGTCATCTCCCATTTACCATCCCTCCATATCATAATATGTCTGTATCCCACCCCAGGGAAGAACTCAAATTCCTTTCCACCTATATTTTTATTTAAAAGTTCAATGAATATCTTTGCCTCTTCTGTGGAGACCTGGCCACCGCTGTAATCCTCCATGATGGCCTCTCCGCCAGAAGACCCGATATTGACCATATTACAACGGAAGGCCACATCTGTCTCACCCATCTCAATTCCCATGCCATAGGCCTCTATGGGTGCCCTTCCTGTATAATAACGGGCAGGGTCATAGCCAAAAAGGGACATCCCTGCTACATCGCTTCCTGGAGGGAATCCATCAGGTATTGTCTTTACATTTCCGCATATTCCTTCTCTTGCCATCATATCCATATAGGGTTTTTTTGCCACCATCAGGGGGGTTTTACCCTGGAGCTTCTCTATGGGGAAATCAGCCATACCATCGCCGATAATTACTACATATTTCATTATATCAGCCCAATCCCTCTTCTATCCTTATCTGGATACTCTCACCCCTTATAAAAGGAAGCCTGTCTATCTCCTCCATGGCCTTTTTTATATCACCCTCCACTGCCTCATGGGTGAGCATGACAATAGGTACATATCCGTTTTCCTTCCTGCCTTTCTGTATTACTGTTGAGATACTTATCATGTATCTTGCAAGTATACCGGAGATCTTTGAAAGCACACCTGGTCTATCCTGGGCAGTGAATCTGAGATAAAAGGGCACATATGCTGTATCACTGTCTTTCATTTTAATCTTGTTGTTGAATCTCAGACCAGGGGTAGGGGTCTTTTTGCCTTGTGATACTATTTGTTTTGCTATATCCACTATATCGCTCACCACAGCGCTACCTGTTGGCTCAGAGCCTGCACCCCTTCCATAGAACATATTCGGGCCAACACGGTCACCTAAAATGTAGACGGCATTGAAGACATCATTAACACTGCTCATAGGGTGTTTTATAGGTATCATGGCAGGCTCTACCCTTGCCTCTAATTCATTACCCTCCTGTCTTGCCAGGGCCAAGAGTTTTATCTTGTATCCAAACTCCCTTGCAAGCTCAATATCAACAGGCTCGATCCTGGTGATGCCTTTTATTGCTATGTCATCAAGATTTATATGGCAACCAAAGGCAAGACCTATGAGTATACAGAGCTTGTGGGCGGCATCTATGCCCTCTACATCAAAGCTTGGATCCTGCTCAGCAAAACCAAGCCGCTGGGCATCTTTTAAGGCCTCTGAAAAAGGCTTGGCCTCTTCAGTCATTTTTGTCATTATGTAGTTACTTGTTCCGTTGAGGATCCCCATGATACTGGTTATCCTGTTTGCCACAAGGCCTTCCTTTATAGCCCTTATAACAGGTATACCACCGCAGACCGATGCCTCAAAGCCAATGGGCGAGCCATGCTTCTGGGCAAGGTCAAATATCTCTTTGCCCTTTAATGCCAGGAGATACTTGTTTGCTGTGATTATGCCTTTTTTGTTCTTAATTGACTCTGTTATCAGGTCATAGGCAATGGTTGTGCCGCCTATAAGCTCAACAACTATATCGATCTTTTTATCATTTACTATCTCATAGGCATCTGTTGTAAACAGCCCCTCTTTCAGTCCAATCTCTTTTGCTTTATTTTTATCTATGTCTGCTATCTTTTCAACTTTAATATTGAGACCTGTCTTAGATTTTATGAGGGAGTGATTCTCGGTTAATATACGATAAGTGCCGGTACCAACTGTGCCTAAACCTATAATGCCAACTCTAATCATCTCTTTCTTGCAGAATACAGGAGATTCCTTATGCCTTTAACTGCCTGTCTTATTCTATGTTCGTTCTCTATAAGGGCAAACCTTATATAGCCCTCTCCGTATTCACCAAAGCCTATACCAGGAGAGGTGGCTACTTTTGCATCACTCAATAAAAGTTTTGAGAACTCCATGGAACCCATGCTTGAAAATTCATCTGGTATCTTTGCCCAGACAAACATGGTGGCCTTTGGTTTATCTACCTTCCAGCCGTATCTTGTGAGGCCCTCGCAGAGGACATCCCTTCTCCCCCTGTATTTTTCCACGATCTCCTCTACATCTTTGTCACCTTCATTGAGGGCAATGATAGAGGCTATCTGTATGGGCTGAAATACACCATAGTCAAAATAGCTCTTTATCCTTGTGAGGGCTGATATCATCCTCCTGTTGCCAACGGCAAAACCAACCCTCCAGCCTGGCATACTGTAACTCTTGGACAGGGAATAGAACTCAACACCCACATCCTTTGCCCCAGGCACCTCAAGAAAACTCGGTGCCCTGTAACCATCAAATACAATATCTGCATAGGCAAGGTCATGGACAATTAGGAGTTTATGTTCCTTTGCAAACTCCACTAATTTTTTGAAAAACTCAATGTCCACCACCTCTGTGGTAGGGTTATTGGGAAAGCTCACTATAAGCATCTTGGGCATAGGCCACGTTGTCTTTATGGCAATATTGAGTCTGTCAAAAAATTCTTCTTTGGGCACAATAGGTATAGTCCTGAGATCACCTCCGGCAATGACAACAGAGTACAGGTGTATTGGATATGCCGGGTCAGGGACAAACACAACCTCTCCCCTTGCTATTGTGGCCAGGACAAGATGTCCTATGCCTTCTTTGACGCCCATACATACTGTAATCTCGCCCTCAGGGTCTACGTCTACATTGTATTTTCTTTTATACCAGTCTGATATGGCCAGCCTCAGCTTGTAGATACCCCTTGTTACTGAGTACCGATGATTTCTGGGGTTTCTCGCTGCCTCAATAAGTTTGGATACAATATACTTTGGGGTTGGTATGTCCGGGTTTCCCATACCAAGGTCGATTATATCCTCTCCCCTTTTCCTCGCCTCAATCAAAAGGTCTCTTACAATGCCAAGACCGTATGGTGGAAGCCTTGATATCCTGTAGAATTCATCCATAATACATGAAACTAACATTTACAGGGATAACAGTCAATAGTTATTCTCTCCATATTGATAATGAAGTATTTATATTTTTTGAAACTATGTTATTGAGAGGTCTTAATGCTTGACACATGAAAATTTAAAATTGTATCATCAAGTATCCCATATTTAAGGAGGTGTTATTATGAAGATCAAGTGGTATGGACATGCGGCCTTTAATATTGTATCAAATAAAGGTGTAAGGATCATCATTGACCCATATCAGTCAGGGGCATTTGGAGGAGCCCTGTCCTACGGACCTATCAAAGATGAGGCTGATGTAGTCCTTTCAAGTCATGGCCACGATGACCACAACTATACAAAAGATATAAAGGGCAGGTTTCAACTGATAAATAAGGGAGGCACCTATTCAGTAAAAGATATCACCATAAAGGCCATACCCTCATATCATGACCCCTCAAAAGGTAAAGAGAGGGGAGATAACCTGTTATTTGTCTTGGATGTAGATGGCATAAAAATAGCCCACATGGGTGATTTGGGACATACCCTACCAAAGGATTTGATAAATGAGATAGGTCATGTGGATATATTGTTAATCCCTGTGGGCGGTTTTTATACCATAGATTCTAAAGAGGCTACAAAGGTGGTCAATGATATAAAACCGCTTATCACGATACCCATGCATTTCAAGACAGAAAAGTGCAACTTTCCTATAACACCGGTGGAGGAGTTTACAAAAGGCAAAAAGAATGTAAAGTTTGCAGGCTCATCAGAGGTAGTGTTTACAAAGGCAGCACTCCCAAAAGAACAGGAGATCATTGTCCTTAGATTTGCCTTATAATAATTTAAACTATGCTGAAAAAATACATAGATAAAAAAGAGATTGAAGACGCGGTCAAGAGGCTTGCAGCAGAGATAGAAAACGATTACAGGGACAAGGAGATATACTTTGTATGCCTTTTAAAGGGTGCATTTATGTTTACAGCAGACCTTATAAGGCATATAAACAATCCAACAAGGATTGATTTCATCAGGGCTTCATCTTACGGTAATAGCACCGTGTCCTGTGGCGAGGTCATGATTACAAAAGACCTGGAAGAGGATATTAGAGACAGGGATGTAATCATCATAGAAGATATTATAGATTCAGGTATCACTCTTAAATGTATTAAGGATATGCTCCTTAAGAGAAATCCAAGGTCCTTAAAGATTTGCACACTCCTTGATAAAAGGGGAAGGAGGCAGGTTGAGATTGAGGCAGATTATGTAGGTAAAGAGATAGATGATTTCTTTATCGTTGGTTATGGGTTAGATTGTGCAGAAAAATACAGAAATCTTGCTGATATTTATATAATTGAGGGAGAACCATGACCTATAAAGTATCCAGTCGTTCCATAATTATATCCATAGCCCTCCTATTGATACTCTTAATACACGGTACAGGAAATGCTTTTAAAAATGAGCCGGATGGTTTTCGCAGTATCATATGGGGGACAGAAATAGAAAAGGTAAAAAACATGAGATACCTCTATAGTAAGGGCACAGACAACGAAAGCAGGTTCTATAAGATTGATAGTGATATAAGATTATTCGGTGGAGCAGAGATTGATAGCATTGAATACGAATTCTATAAGGGCAGATTTGTATCTGTTATCCTTAAGGTAAAGGACCTCGGTAATTTTTCAATCTTAAAGAGCTTTTTATTCAAAAAACATGGTATAGGTAAAGAACCGGTAAAGGGATTGGAAGCGTTTTACTGGGCTGGAGATAAAACAATAATGTCTCTTATTTTAAAACAAGAGATAAGCTGAAAAGAGGTATACGGGGAAGGTTTCCTCGTTATAACAGCAGCCAATCTGAGAGATTGATTCCAAAGAACAGGAGGGGTCATGCAGGTCCTTGTAATGTATTATACAAGAGGCGGCAATACAAAAAAGCTTGCCGAGGCAATAGCAAAGGGCGTAAGTGGAGTGGAAGGGGTAAGGTGCGTATTAAAGTCAGTGGACGAGGTAACAAAAGAAGACTTCCTTTCTTCTGATGGTATCATAGCCGGATCCCCTGTGTATTTCGGTACAATGGCAGCAGAGATGAAGGCAGTATTCGATAGATTTGTAGGCATCAGAAAACAGATGGCTGATAAGGTAGGCGCTGCCTTTGCCACCTCTGGAGACCCAACAGGTGGAAAAGAGACAACCATATTCTCTATAATACAGGCCCTTCTGATATACGGGATGATTATAGTGGGTGATCCCATGGATGCAACAGGCCATTATGGTGTTGCCTGTGCAGGTACCCCTGATGAAAAGACCATCACAAATGCCATAAAATTAGGACAAAGGGTTGCAAGCCTGGTGAAAAGACTAAAAAAATAATACTATTGGTAACTGGAGCACTAATGGAGAGGTATAATATTTTAAAAAATCTTATCAAAAGGGAGGACTGTCTTTTAGTCTTCATAGATATCCAGGAACGCCTTATGCCTGCCATATCAGACCAAGAAATCGTTCTTGAAAATGCTATCAAACTTGCTAAGTTTTCAAAGATTGTAGGGCTACCTTCTGTAGTTACTGAGCAGGAAAAACTCGGCAAAACTATCCCAACCCTATTGGATTTCCTTGGTGAAACAGACCCTATTTCTAAGGTTCATTTCAACTGTTTTTATAATAATAAATTTTCTGAACAGATAAGATCTTCAGGAAAAAAGACCATTGTATTGACAGGTGTTGAAGCCCATATCTGTATAACCCAGACTGCCATAGGAGGCATAGGCGAATACTGCATCTATGTCATAGAAGATGCTGTATCATCGAGGACAAGGGAGAATAAAAAAATAGCCATAGAGAGGATGAGGCAGGCAGGGGTAATCATCTCATCGACAGAGATGTTTATTTATGAAATATTAGAGA
>JAOAHW010000115.1 GCA_026415015.1 Syntrophorhabdaceae bacterium | reverse complement strand
TCCCTGCTCCTTGATAATACCTCTATCCCATCCTCGGAGAGGTTGTCTGTTATTAGAACTCTATACTGTTTCATGGTATCACCCTTAATATTTTTTCAAGAGAATATCATTTAAGATTTCAAAAAATCAAGTTTTGCTGTCCCTACCCCACCTCCTGTGCACCCAGAACCATTCATCAGGCGCCTTCATTATTATGGTCTCAAGAAAGGCATTTATTTTTCTGAGATTTGCCTTAATAAGTTCATCTATATCACCCTTTCTCTCAATATCTATAGGCTCATTACACACAACTCTGTATCTCAAAAAACCATCCCTTACAAAATAGACTGGTATAACAGGAGCACCTGTCTTCATTGCCACCACAGCAATACCCCTGTTTGTGGGTACCTTTTCACCGAAGAAATCTACATATACACCCCTTGAGCGTTTCTCCCTCTGGTCTGCCAGGACTGCCACAATCCTGTTTTCCTTTAGGTATCTCATTATGTCCCTGCCTGTGCCTTCATTGGGTATAATCTTAAGGCCTGTAGAAGACCTTATCCTGTTTAGAAAATTATTCAACATTATGTGCCTCTTTAATGGTCGTGCAAGGACAACAACATCATGGCCTAAAAGCGAAGATGCAATCCCCATTATCTCCCAGTTGGAATAGTGGAATATGACTGCGAGGATGCCCTTTTTATTTTCAAGGGCGCTATCTATATATTGCCTATTTTCAATAGAGAACCTCTCAATGTATCTATCCTTTTTTATATACGGGACGAGGAGCATCTCTACAAAATTAATGCCAAATTTTTCAAAGCAACCCCTTGCTATCCTCTCTATATCTTTATCGTCTTTGTCTTTGAAGACCCTTTTTAAGTTGGAGACTGCCACAAGCCTCCTTTTTTTTAAAAGATGGTATGCCAGCCTTCCTAAAGATTCACCTGAGGCCATCTGGAGGGTCTCAGGCATAATACGGAGACACTGCTGAATTGTCTTAATTATAAAAATGAGGATTAGGTCTAATATCACCTGTTTTTATGAGCACCAAGAGGGATTGCCTCATCAATGAGCATGATTGGGATGTCCTCTTTTATGGGATACATGAGACTACACTTGTCACATATAAGACCATCCTCATTTTTGTTGAGATATATATCACCTTTGCACTTGGGGCAGCATAATATATCAAGTAATTCCTTTTTTATAGGCATTAAACCCTCCCTATCAATCTGCCCTATTTACCATTTTTCTTTATAGCTGGCTCAAGTATATCCCTGAGGGTAGAGAATGCACTATTATCCCTGGATAGGTTCTCCATTATGCTTTTTTCATCCATCTTTTTCAATGCCTTAATGCTTAATCCTATCCTCTTTTCCTTTTCGTCGATGTTCAGGATAACCGCCTTTATCTTGTCATCTATCTTATATACATCACTGGGGGATCTACCCTGAAGGTCATCTATCTCAGATAGATGTATTAGACCCTCAACACCATCCTCTATCTCAACGAATATACCAAAGTCTGTGATACTTGTTATATATCCCTCTATTATATCCCTTTCCCTGTATTTAGTGGATATTCCTCTCCATGGGTCTTCTTTTAGTTTTTTAATGCTCAGGGAGAACTTCTTATTTTCCTTATCAACATTAAGTACAACAGCCTCAACTATTGTACCTTTTTTGTAATGGTCCTGGACACCTTTTCTCCTCCTTGACCAGGAGACCTCAGAGGCATGGATAAGCCCATCCACGCCCTCTTCAATACCTATAAACATCCCGAAATCAGTCCAGTTCTTCACCTTACCCTTTATTATTGAAACAGGTGGATATTTTCTTATCAGTTCATCCCAAGGATCAGACAGTAATTGTTTAAGCCCTAAGGATATCCTCTTTTTCTCTTTATCCACATCAAGGACAGCGAGCTCAAGCCAGTCATTTTTATTAACGATCTTACTCGGATTTTTAAGTTTCTTATCCCAGCTCATCTCGCTCAAATGGAGGAGACCCTCTACACCCTGCTCCAGCTCCACAAACACACCGTATTCAACAATACCCACTACCTTTCCTCTTACCTTTGAGCCAGGGGGATACTTCTCGTCTATCTTCTCCCATGGATCGGGCTTAAGTCTTTTCATGCTTAAGGAGACCCTCTCCTTTTCTGTATCCAGTTCTATAATCTTCACCTTTATCTCATCACCGACCCTCAGGTATTCCTTCGGGTGGGTTATCCTGCCCCATGTAATCTCATTTAGATGGAGAAAGCCGTCTACACCGCCTAAATCCACAAAGGCACCGTAATCAGTTATATTTCTCACAAATCCGTACAAAATCTGACCGTCTTTTGCATTCTTCCAGAACTCAGCTTTTTTTCTCTCCCTCTCTTCCTCCACAAGGATTCTTCTTGAGAGTATAACATTGCCTTTTCTCTGGTTCACCTTTATTACCCTAAATTTCAGGTGTCTACCCACAAAGGAGGATGGATTTTTTACAGGTTTTATATCCCCCTGGGAGATGGGTAGAAAGGCATTTATCCCTATGTCAACAATAAAACCACCCTTTACCTCTGATGTTATATCGCCGTCTATGGGGGTACCATCCTCAAAGGACTTGTTTATCTTCTGCCATGTGCGGATATAATCCACTTTTTGTTTGGAGAGGATAAGGAGTCCGAATTCCTTTTCCCTCCCTGTTATCATCACCTCAACCTCATCGCCTATATTGACCGCATATTCACCATTTCTATTTAAAAACTCTGATATGGGGACCTTTCCTTCGGATTTAAGACCAACATCAACGATAACAGTATCAGAGTTGATATTTATGACCTTTCCCTTTAAGATGTTCCCGCCTTCCTGAAGGCTCTTCATTGAGGTTTCATAAAGTTCCCTCATCTCCTCTTCAGTGTTTTCTTTTTGTGCAACTGTTTCAGCTATATCTGCCATATGTTCCCCCTAAAATTTTTTTACCTGCCGCTCTACCGTATCTATGATAAAATCAGGAGTTGATGCCCCTCCTGTAATACCCACTCTCTTTACCCCTGAAAACCACATAGGGTCTAAATCATTCTCTGTTTCAATGTGATATGTCTTCGGCTGAAGCCTCTTTACCATTTCATAGAGTTTTGTTGTATTCGAACTGTTCTTACCTCCCACTATAAGCATCATATCCACCTTTTCTGCAAGCAGGGATGCCTCCTGTTTCCTCTTTGAAGTACTGACGCATATTGTATTATAGACCCTCAGTTCCTCCGCATCCCTTAATAGGCCTGTTACAATATCCAGAAAAAAATCCTTTTCCAGGGTTGTCTGACTAACGACACCTATCTTTCTTGCATCAATCGAATCAGGTTTCTGTAATACAATACCATCATTATCCAAATAACTCAATACACTTTTCACCTCAGGGTGTGTGGCCTCCCCCACTATCACAACCTTATATCCCATCTTTTTCAGCATTATTGCGTATCTTCTCACCTTTTTTACAAAAGGGCATGTGGCATCGAGATACCTGAGTCCCCTGTGTTTTATATAATCTACATCCTCTTTTTTAATGCCGTGAGTCCTGAACACCACTGTGCCATCTTCAATAGCCTGTATGTCATCTACCGGTATGATCCCCCTTTCCCTTAGCATGTCCACCATCTGGGGGTTGTGGATTATAGGCCCAATAGTATATATTTTTTTCTGGCCTGACTGCGCCTCCTTTAGCACCATATTGATAGCCCTTTTTACGCCAAAGCAAAAACCTATATCCTTTGTCTTAAAAACCTCTATCATATCTTCTGCCTTATATACCCCATGATCTTTTCTACTACCCCATCTATATCAAGCCCTGTTGTATCAATGTATATTGCCCCTTGTGGAATGGTAAGGGGTGCTATATCCCTCTTTGAGTCTTCCCTGTCCCTTATCTCCATCTCCTCTCTAACCTTATCAATATCTGATGGTATACCCTTTTCTGATGGGTCCAGAAATCTTCTTTTTGCCCTCTCATGGTTTTTTGCATCAAGATAGAACTTTATATCTGCATGGGGGAATACGACGCTACCTGTATCTCTGCCCTCAAGGATTACCCTGCCTTCTTTCCCTATCTCCCTCTGTTTTCTTGTGAGAAAATCCCTTACCTTTTTATTCTGCGATAGCCTTGATGCAATCATTGAAACCTCTGGCATCCTAATCTCTTCGCTTATATCTTCTCCATCTAAGAACACCTTGGTCTTATCCTTAAAATCAAAATCAATCCTCAAATTTTTAAGAAATACGTCGAAATCAGGTTCTTCAGGCATTAACATCTTATATCTCATTGCTGCATAGGCAACACCTCTGTACATAGCGCCTGTGTCTATATACCTGTATCCGAGCCTCACTGCCAGAATCTTTGCTACGGTGCTCTTACCTGCACCACTCGGTCCGTCTATTGTGATTATCAAACCCTTCTTCATATCCACCATGGAAATACCGACTATAGACTATCGACTACAGACTAAAGACTGCAAACCTCTAAATCTATTAAATATTTAAGCCTTGATTATCTTCGTCAATGTCTCAATAAAACTTTTGTTTTCATCCATCCTGCCTATTGTAACCCTTATATAATCAGGGAGGTTGTATGCACCCATCCATCTTACCAGTATGCCCTCCTCAAAGAGTCTCCTTGTTATCAACTCTGCATCTTTCCCTATTTTCACAAGGATAAAGTTCGCCTCTGTAGGCACATAATCAAGGGATAAATCTTCTAAGGCCCTGTAATAAAATTCCTTTCCCTTTCTGTTGTTCTCAAGGACAAACCACAGAAAATCTCTGTCATTTAGTGCTGCCTTTGCAGCGGCAATGGCAATAGAATTGATACTAAAAGGCTGCCTTGTCCTCTCAAGGAATGAGATGAGAGATGCCTCACCAAGGCAATACCCTATCCTCAACCCTGCAAGGGCATAGGCCTTGGATAATGTCCTCAAGACCAAAACAGGATATTCATCAATGAACCTCATTGAATAGGGAAAATCCTTATCCTCTGCAAATTCAGCATATGCCTCATCAACAGCCACGATTACATCAGGGGGTATCCCATCCAGAAAGACCTTAAAGTCTCTTTCCTTGAATATAGTACCTGTAGGGTTTAAGGGGTTATTCAAAAATATTATCCTTGTCCTTTCGTCTATAGCCTCCTTTATCCTCGCAAGGTCTGTCATCATATCTTTCAGGGGCACCTTGACCATATCATAGCCATAGACCTGCGCGGCAATGCTATAGTATGCAAAGGCAGGCTCTGTTATTATTACCCTGTCCTTTCCCTTTAGTCTTGCTGCCTTGAGAACCATCTCTATGATCTCATCGGAGCCATTCCCAAGGACAACCTGTTCATAGGTCAACCGATATTTTTCGGCTATCAGTTCCTTGAGTTCTATTTCGCTGCCTGGATACCTGGTTATACTGTAGATTGTATCGAGTATGGCATTTAATATATTTGTAGAAGGTGGAAAGGGGTTCTCATTAGACGCAAGCCTTATAAGACCATTGTCTCCACCGTATTTCATTGCCCTGGGATAATGCGGTATATCTCTTATGGTCTTTTCTATCTCTATCTTCATCTTATCTCTTGAAAACCCTCTTTGCCAGTTCCTCAGCATTTCTCTGCATAATATAGAAGTCATCCTCTAAGAGTCCTGCGCCCTTAACAATCCTAATGCCCTCATTATCTGTTATAAGATCAGCGGGACTGTGAGAATCTGTATCAAGGATAAGCCTTGCGCCTGCCTTTTTTGCAAGGGCTGCCACATGACCGTTAGTAAGAGAGTGTCCCTTTCTTGCAGTTATCTCTATAAGAATATTCTTTTTTGCCGCAAGCTCCATGTCTTCTTCTTTTATCAACCCTGGGTGTGCAAGGATATCAGCCCCTGCCTCTATCGCAGACCTGTTTGTTCCCTCCTCAACAGGCTCTGCAATGGTCTCACCATGGACAACCACATAGTATATACCAAGTCTCCTCGCCTCTTTAACCATCTCACCTATAAGGATGGGTGGTACATGGGTGAGTTCTACCCCTGGGACAACCATTATATCATTATAGGAATTGGTTTTTGCCACAAGTTTGAGGATTGAGGTGGCCACCTCCTCGAGGTTTGTAGAATCTACATGGTCAGAGATACCTATAATCGTGTATCCCTTTACCTTTGCCCTCCTTGCCAGTTCAGAGGGTAAAAGCTCTCCGTCACTTAATAAAGAATGGGTGTGCAGGTCAACCATCTAATCCTTCTATAATCACATCTTGTATTTTCCAAAGTCATCAGAAGAGAGGTTTTCCAGTATATCCTCCCACTCACTGCTGTCTGTAACAACCTTATCCCCCTTTTTGGAGATCTCTGCCTTGGATGACTTCTTGATTACACTCTCTTCAACAAAGATAGGCGCCCCAGTCCTTATGGCAATGGCTATGGCATCGCTGGGACGGGAGTCTATGGTGAGTCTCCTGTCGTTCACATTCATATGTATCAGGGCATAATAGGTATTGTCCCTTAAGTCATTCACCTCAATCTTTACGATCTTGACGCCAAGGGTATCAAGTATGTTCTTTATAAGGTCATGGGTCATGGGCCTTGGCGTCTGGATGTTCTCAAGGGCAGTGGCAATGCTCGATGCCTCAAGGAGTCCTATCCATATAGGTAATACATCCTTATCCTCAAGGTCCTTAAGGAGCACTATAGGTGTGTTGGTAAACGGGTCTACTGTAATCCCTGCAACCTTCATTTCTTTTAACATTTTATACCTCCTTCTAAGGTCATGCTATCTCTCCCTTTAGAGAATTGGCATAACCCCTTATCACCTTCACATTAACTATTTTGCCTATCATATCAGTATCCCCTCTAAAATTAACAATCCTGTTGTGTCTTGTCCTCCCTGTGAGTTCATCCTTAGAATTCTTGCTCCTGCCTTCCACAAGGACATCAAAGACCCTGCCCTCTGCTGCCTGATTTTTCTTTAGTGTGATAGCCTTCTGTATTCCCTGGAGGTGTTGAAGCCTCTTCAATGCCACATCCTTGGGGACCTCACCATCTAAATTTGCTGCAGCTGTATTCTTCCTCTTTGAATAGGCAAAAGAAAATATACCATCGAGTTCTACATTTTTCACAAGTTCTACTGTCTCTTTGAATGCCTGTTCATCTTCGCCAGGAAAGCCTACAATACAGTCTGCTGTAATGGCAATGTCGCTGCAGGCACTTCTCAGCCTATCTATTTTATCCATGTATTCGGAGACTGTGTATCCCCTGTTCATGAGCTCGAGTATCCTATCAGAACCTGATTGAAATGGCAGGTGTATCTGCTCGCAGAGCTTATCAAGCATGCCAAAACAACCTATAAGTTCATCTGATAAATCCTTCGGATGGGATGTCACAAATCTGATTCGCTCAATCCCATGGATTTCATTTATCTCTTCCAGTAACGCAGGAAAAGATAGGTCATCCCTGCCTTTGTTGTATGAGTTTACATTCTGCCCGAGGAGGATGACCTCTTTTATGCCCTTTCTTGCAAGGTTCTCTATCTCTTCAAGGATATCACCGCTTTCTCTCGATGCCTCCCTGCCCCTCACATACGGGACTATACAGTAACTACAGAAATTATTACAACCCTTCATTATTGTGACATATGCCTTTATGCTACCTCGGGCTGGTTCAGGTCTTAAAAAAAGAGGGGCTACACAGCCATTTTCAGAAAAATTATAGAAAAATCTGCCATCTCTTGAGCTGGTCACAGCATCTATAACTGTATGTATACCAGATGGGCCAAGGGCAAAGTCTATAAATGGTAATCTTTCTTTGAGCGCCTCCTTTTCCTGCTGGGCAATACAACCTGTGACACCGAGGATAATACCTTTTTTATCCTTCAGTTTTTTAAATCTCCCTAAGAGGCTATAGAATTTCTGTTCTGCCTTTTCCCTTATAGAACAAGTATTTACAATGACTAAATCTGCATCCTTTACCTCTTTTGTAGGTGTAAAACCATTGATTCGGAGAAGGTGTGACATCTTCTCCGAATCGTGTTCATTCATCTGACAGCCGAATGTCTCTATATAAAACTTCATTTTACTCTCAATGTCTAAAGCCTTTCTCTTATCCTGTGACCCTTTTATTTCCCCCTCACCTTGAATTTAGGGTCCAGCTTCTTCATCTTCGCAACAATTCCTCCGTATTCAAGCTCTGAATATGGAAGCATTGCCATACCAGAGAAGCCCTGCTGCCTCAGTTCCGTTGCCTTTCTTGAAACATTTGCCCTCACATAATCCCAATATGGGTGGTCAAATGCATCTGCTGGTTCAGTAAGCTTGCCCTTATGGACGCAGAAGGCCATACATGCCACAACTGGTGGACCATCAAAAAAAGATACCGGTGAATTCATCTTAACAGGCATAAGTGGTCCAGTGTGACTACCTCTCATAAAACCTGCTACATAGTGACCTATATTGAATGGTGCAAGGACCTCTCCTGTTGCAGGGAATGCACCTTGGACACGGACAAGCATAACCGGATCATCCTTGCCTGTATATTTGCCAGCAATGTTGTGGAGCCTTGTTGTGCTCACCACTGCTGCTATATCGCCTGTACCCCTGGAGTATATAGACTCTATTACAAATCTTTCATTATCCCTCAAAAGTGCTGCAATATCGTATAGGTCTTCAGGGGCATTGAGTTCTATCATCC
>JAOAHW010000059.1 GCA_026415015.1 Syntrophorhabdaceae bacterium | reverse complement strand
TTAGCTTTTTTTCCAACATACCCCTTATCTCCACATCTATTATGCAACCATTATTGTTTTATCGACCATCTCACCATCTATGAACTTGGTCCCATTTATCATATGAGGAATGAACTTATATCCCTTTATCTTCTTCCAGGTGGAGATGCCCCCATCAAACCGGACACCCCTCTAACTTATTTTGCATCATCCTATACCCCTTGGGGATCTCATCTTAAGCCCTTTATGGGGATGATGTATCCGCCTCAGGCGGACAACTTATTTTGGTTAGAAGGGTGTCTGGTGGAAATGGGGGCTATTACATTGGGTTCATCTTTCCTCCTTGACTTTGATAGCCCACGAATTATTCAAAAACTTTAGATTGAAATATGTCTTTTTATATCATTATAGACTCTTCACTAATTCATTTTCCCTATAATTAATTTATTTAAGTTAACCATTGTAAACACATTGACCATCTTTAAAAACAACTAAAGAACCACATGGCAGGTCAGGCCACTTTTCTTCTGTAAGAGGCTGTGTTGCAATTATAAAACCTTTTTGGTCAGAATTCTTCTCTTCATCCAAATCGACCTCCCAGTCTTCGTCTCTTAGAGAAACTCGTCCAAATGGTGCAATTCGTTGAGTCATACAAAGGCCTTTATAGCCATCTTTATCTCTATAGCAGTAAAGATGTTCTCCTTCAGAAAAAATAACATTCATAGTGCCAGATTTATTGAAATCGCAAAGGATGGACTCGATTTTTCTAAAGTCTGTAAATTTAATTCTTTCATTAGACAATCTGGTAAGCAACGCACAGAATAAATATTCTGAGTCAGTTTCACCCACAGGGTGGAATTTTAATTCAGACTTTTTTATAACTTTTTTTAATGTCCCGTTATGAGCCAGTGCTATTTCTCTGGAACGAAAAATACGAACAAAAGGATGCGTATTTTGAAGGGTATGATTACCTTGACTTGCAAGACGTACATGACCAATGAAAATCTTGCTTTTAAAAAACTCATAGTCACGAAGAAAAACGGCCAATTTGCTATCAAGTGCTTTGATTGGTTCTTTGAATACTTGGCATGCTTTGCCATCGAATCTTACTATCCCCCATCCATGAGGATTACTCTCACCACGATGCCTAAACCCCCTAAAAGAAAGAGAGCACTGAACGGGTTGGTTAAAATTAAGACCGAGTAATTCGCACATAATTTTTACTCCTTGCTTTTTCAATCTTTAAAGATTTTGGATGTTATTTCTATTACCGCCTAAATTTTTAAATTTCAACAATAAAGAAAAATATTACAATAAAAAATACTGTAAGTTTAGGGCATATTGTTTTTTTACATTTTTAGCTTCTATATTGAAATAACTTAGTGAGCAAATAGATTGTTAATAAAACTGATAATCAGATATTTTTAAAATCATTTAGATTAATTAATCATTGTTATAAAGGATGCTATATCATCCTATCCGATTAGAAAGAAATTAGATATTATAATATTTTTTAGTAAAACCCTCAGTCCTCTATAATAGCAATAATTTCTTAAGATTCACCCAAGTTATATAGAAATTATATTTCATATAATTATCAATCATTTAGCGGCAAGGTTCAGTTGACCCATACTTGTTTCTGCCGCTGCTTCACCCCATAAAATCATTAACCATCCACTTTACAACAACCACATTCCTTGAATAACTGGTTATCTTCTTTTATACCCAGCATCATATATCTCATAATATTTAGATTTTCCCAGTTCATCCTAAAATCAACCCACCGATCGGTGGCTTGCAAATAAACAGACAAAAAATAATAAAAGGAGGTACTATCATGCTCAAAGACTATCTTAAGGCAGGCTATCCTGCATTGTGCATCTTAACCCAGGAGCCACATAGGGCTGAACAGGTGTTACCCTGTGACGGCTGGAGGTTCTTTATATGGGACTGCATAAGGGGTATTAGGGAGACAGAAACAGGCAAGATAACAGAAGAGATAAGAGACCCTGTCCAGGCAATCCAATCCCTAAACAGCAACATAGATACTGTTCTTATAGCCCACAACCTCCACCTGTTCCTTGATGTACCTGAGGTCATCCAGGCTATACAGAACGGTATACCTCTGTGGAAGTCAAGGGGGTGTTCCCTTGTAATGGTATCACCTGTAATACAGCTAAGACCAGAGGTGGAGAAATTCTTCCATGTTATAGAATTGGCACTGCCAGATGATGAGGAGCTATTTAAACTTCAGACCGATATAGGTAATCCACTAAACATCAAGCCCAACAGAAAGGCTGCCCGTGCAGCAAAGGGACTCACAGAATTCGAGGCAGAGACAGCATACGCACTTTCACTTATCCGTAACGGCTATTTCTCTACAAGGACTATATCAGAGGCAAAATCACAGATTATAAAGAAATCAGGACTCATGGAGTTCTGGGAACCCGAGGATATAAGCAATGTGGGAGGACTACAGAATCTTAAATCATACATTCAGAGACGAGCTACTGCATTTTCACCAGTTAATACAGTCCTTCCCCAGCTAAAAGGTATCCTACTTGTAGGTATCCCAGGAACAGGCAAAAGTCTGGCATCAAAGGCCACTGCCTCAATTTTGGGGTGGCCTCTTATAAGATTGGATATAGGTGCCTTGAAAGGTTCCCTTGTTGGCCAGTCAGAACTACGGATGAGACAGGCAACAAGCCTAATAGATGCCTTTGGTAAGTGTGTTGTCTGGATAGACGAGATAGAGAAGGCATTCTCAGGCACAAGATCGTCAGGTGAGACAGACGGAGGCACGGTAGCCTCAATGTTCGGTTACTTCCTCACTTGGATGAACGATACGAGGTCTCAAGTTCTCGTTATGGCTACAGCAAACAATATATCCCAATTGCCCCCTGAACTACTGAGGGCAGGCAGGTTCGATGCCACGTTCTTTGTGGATCTCCCTGTTAAATCAGAGAGGGAAGAGATAATAAAAATAATGAACAAGAAGCATAATTCAAGCATACCTCTTTCCTTTACAGAAAGGCTAAATGGCTATACAGGGGCAGAGATAGAACAGCTTGCTAAAGATAGTCTATATGACGGCCTTGATGAGGCATATAACAACCTTGTTCCATTGAGCAGGACAATGAGGGAGGAAATTCAATCACTGAGAGAATGGGCAAAGAATCGTGCAAGACTTGCTAATACCCCGGAGGAAGAACCTGAAGAATCAAGAAAAATAAGAACAATATAAAAAGGAGATAACCATGATAGTAAACACATTTATTATAACACCAAAACCAGAATACAGACAGGCATTAATGGCAACATCAGACATCCAAAAGAATATCCTTGCATCCATGATACCAGAGAGGTATAGGCCACTCTTCAAAAGTATTGTCAAGGACTCTGTGAATGACATAATGGACAACCGTGACCATCAGAAGGCCTATAAAATAATGGCTGAGGCAATGCTTACAGGGTATGGCTCACTATGGCATCTCAACAACAATAAAGATTCCCTGCAGCATGTATTGAGAAAGACCTTCTATGAAACCCTTCTTATCATAAAGAATGACTACAACCCTTTCAAATACGACCAGTTCATAGTGGTGGCATCCAGTGAAGTCATATCTGAACAAGAGTACGAATCACCCATAAAGACAAAAGGTGATAACGGCAGGGTTCTTAAGTGTGATTTCTCAAGGATGCTTTAAAAAAAAGATTCAATAGTCATGATGTAGAGCAATAAATTCCTTTCCAGCGGCAAAACACCATCAGTACTATAGGAGACATTTATGAAAGACATAATAGGCGAAACTTTAAACATGTTTATAGAAGAAGACCTTTTGGATGATAAAAGGGAATATGACATCAGTGATCTTAAATCAGCATACCATATAGTTACAGAGAGTGAGGTAGCAAAACTTATAGAGATTATTCAGGAGGTGATAAATGGCCTACACACCTGAACTATCAAAAAAATCATCTTCCATGCTGAGAAGGATAGCGTGGGCAGCAGAAAGACCCATGACAAAGACACTGGAGGATATATTAGAGTATTTTATGAATCTCATAAAAAAAGAAGAGGTGTGTAAAAGATGCAGAGATAGATCATTTTGCAATGGCTGTGGCTTCAACGATAAAAGATACATTGAAGGAGGATAAAATGCAGACAAAGCAGGCAGTGGAAAAACTAATAGAAAAAACAGCAGCTGCCCTTTCGTATCCACCATCTAAACACCTGTGCCTTACATGCACCAGGTACATAAGAGGCTTCTGCACAGTTGGTATGGATATAACACATGGGAGTTACTATGAGGATATGCTTTTGGATCTCATATCCCGTGAATGGGAAAACAAGCATAGCATCCCTTCAGTTTCTATATCCATCATCCGATGCAAAAGATACAAAAAGGACTAAGACATCTGACAGTATCAGAAACAATCAATTCAACTAAAAAATGATAAGGATCAGAATAGGTTCAAAAAAAATATTAAAGCGATACCTGCAATCGGATGCGACTTTAAATTATCAATATTCAGGAGATAAAAATCCTAATAATATAACTCAAAGGAGATGAACATTGCACTATAGGGTAATCATATACAGGTGGCCATATTCACAGATCTGTATGGACTGTGAAAACAGTGAGTTTATCCAGTCAGAGACATACAACTCATCGGATTATATCTGCTCAATAAATTCTGTTAGAAACACAGGTATAAAATGTCCTGACAAAATACAAATGCAAGGAGGTGATAAATCTGAGTCACATCAGTAAGATTGAACTTGAAATTAAGTACCTTGATGCACTGATCTATGCCTGTAACAGATTAGGGTTCGAGTTTGTAGAGAACCAAAATACCTATAGATGGTATGGTCGCTGGGTAGGAGACAGCCCCTTACCTGAGGGAATCAGTAAAGATGAACTCGGAAGATGTGACCATGCCATAAAAATACCTGGTTGCACATATGAGATAGGTGTTGTGAAGAAAAACAACATGTATATACTTTTGTGGGACTCATGGGACTCTAAATTACGCCTTGCCATAGGACATAATGCAGGTATCATCAAGCAGGCATACACTGCAGAACTTGTAAGATATAAGGCAAGGCTAAAGGGCTACAGTGTATTAGAGAAGAAGACACAGAAAGGTATAAGGATAGTCCTGCAGAAATAGATAACAGGTATCAGGTTAATTTTTCAAAGATAATTATCAATAAAAATTAATCCAGGAGACACATATGGAGGAGATAATCATCGACATCGATGAATCCGGCGAGATCTCCGTAGAGACAAGGGGCTTCAGAGGCAAGGCCTGTCTCGAAGAGTCTCAATTTGTAAAGGATCTGTTAGGTCATGAGCTCTTTCGGCAACTCACACCTGCCTACTATATTACAGAAAAGATAAAGACCAAAAAATATTTAAAACTCTGTGGTTAATAAAAAACAGAAGGAGGTAACAAATTATGGAATACGATTCAGTATTTGAAAAGGCTTGCCTAGTACAGCTATCCACATCTGTATGGACACCCACCAGGATGCTTGACCACTCTGTTATGGAGACCATAGGTAACTCAGATTGGGTAAGGGGGAGAAAGTTCATAATAAACCCCGAGCTTTTAGGGCCTATTAACACAACTACCCATCAGGCAAGAAACCTGGTTCAGAAACATTCTTTACCATTTCCCATAACAGGGCTCTATCTCATACCAAAAGACCACCTGAGTTATGTAGATTCAAGGCTTGAGGAATACAAAAAAGTGTTTACAGAAAAGATAAAAGCCTTTGAAAAAGAATATGACCAGGCAAGAAATGAGGCAAGACTTGCACTGGGCAATCTCTTCAATGAGAACGATTACCCTGTTAGTATAAAGAACAAGTTCAGTTTCAACTGGAGGTTTTTAACCATAAGCCTGCCTGGTAAGAGTACCATTCTTTCTCCAGAGATCTATGAAAAGGAGAAACAGAAGTTTATCGACATGATGACAGAGGCAAAGGAGCTTGCATCATACACCCTTATTAATGAGCTCAAGGACATAATAGACAGCCTTGTAGACAAACTAAACGGAACAACCAAAACAATCAAGGGTACCATGTTCAACAGGCTCTATGAGTTTATGGACAACCTGGGTACAAAAAACCTCTTTAATGACACCCTTATAAAAGAGTTCACTATAGAGGCAAAGGAGGCATTGAAAGGTATATCACCCTATGGCCTCTCATATAATGAATCTATAAAGAAAACAGTTAAGGATTCTATAAGTGCCCTCAAGGTATCCATAGATGCAGCCATAGAGGATCTTCCAAAAAGAAAGATCCGCTTTGCAGCATAAAACCCTAAAGGAAGGGTGGCATTGATGTCTGTAATTATACATATAGGCATAACCACCCTCCTAACAAACACCTTAATTGAAAGAATACAGAACATAAACCCATAAAAGGGATTTTTCAGACAATTACAAAAAATAAAAAAGGAGGCATCAGATGAATATCATGATAGTATCAGGTAATCTTGGTTCAGACCCAGAACCTATCTATACAGACACAGGAATACATATAGTCAACTTCCCTCTTGGTGTCAAAGCAGGAAAGAAGAGTTTCTGGCTCCATGTGAGCTGCTTTGATAGGCTTGCTGAGATCGCAGAGAAATATCTCCATAAAGGCGCAAAGATACTGGCAGAGGGAGCCCTATCCATGGATAAGTGGATTAACGATGAAAATCAGGTGAGGTCATCATTTAAACTCATTGCCACAAGGATTGAGTTTATAAAAACCGATGGAAGGGGATTTGACAAAGAAAACCCCGATGAAGTCATTATTTCGGAGGAGGAATAATCATGACAGTTACTCAATTACAGCAAAGAGAAGGAAGAAGCAGTAATCTTAGAGTCTTTCAGGTGGCATCAGGGGACTATTATGTTGAATCATCTAAAGGCAAAGTCTGCTATAGGGTGATACTGGATAACGACCAGAGCTCATGCACTTGCGGTGATTACAACAGTAATATCCAGAAGGACAAGAACTTCATATGCAAACACATCATAGCTGCCATGAGGTTCACAGAGACTGAAGCAAAACCCAGATTGGACGAGAGGTTTATAAAAAATATAAAAGGTAAGGACTTTGTCCTCTATGCTGGGGTGCTTGATCTCGCCCACAAGTTGGGTCTTGTAGAGCTGAAGGCCACCCCCATACAGTATCCCACAAAAGAAAACGATATGAGGGCAATCTGTGTATCATTTGCAAAGACATCTGATGGCAGAGTCTTTGAGGATGTGGGGGATGCAGACCCCAATAACACAGATTCCACAATCTCAAGACATATAATTAGGATGGCATCCACTCGAGCGAAGGCAAGGGCTTTAAGAGACCTCACCAATGTGGGTATGGTATGCCTTGAGGAACTTGCAGACCTTGATGAGGTAGAACCTCAGCACAATGCTAAGCCCATAAGAAAAACAAAGGAGGATAAGGATGCCAAAAAGACCGATAACCAGATTACTGAGAAGGATCAAAAGGAGGAGGAAAAGAAAACAAAAGAAGAGCCACCTAAGGAAAACCAACATAAAGTCCAGAGTGACAATATAATAAAGATAGCATCAGCCCAGATGCAAGCCATAATAAACCTTGCAAAAAGACGCGGGCTCACAGAAGATGAGATAAGGTCAAGGATATCCGAGAGGTTCAAGGTCAGATTTGAGGACATGTCTTCATCGGATGCAAAGATTATAATCAGAGAACTGCAACAGTCCGCGTAACATCACCCCAGGCGGTACGGGAGCTTTAAGCTCCCTGCCGCACCCGCATATCCCACTTGAGGGAGCTTCAAGCTCCTTTACATGACAAAATTTTTAATTAAAGGAGAAGATTATGACCATAGAAGAACTGAGAATAGAATCCCATTTATCAGTAAGTGCAATAAATGACTATATAGACTGCGGTCTCTTATATAAGATATCAAGAATAGACAAGAAAGAGTCTGAATTCATATCAGAGGGTCTGGCATTTGGCTCTGTGATACACGAAGTTATAGCCATCTATCAAAATCACAGAAAAGAAGGCACCTGTTTTACAAAAGAGGACATGCTCAATTCATTTGAGTACTACTGGAATACAAAGGCCAGGTCTAATGAAAGTATAAGATTTGTAAAAGGAGACTTTCATCTGCTGATGCTAGAGGGAAAAAAACTTCTATCCCTCTACTTTGACTTCATGATGGAGAATACGTTCAGGGTTATAGGGGTGGAGACACCATTCAGGTTTAAAGTTGAAGGCGTAGACTGGCCTATAATTGGCATAATAGACCTTATTGAGGAGGATGAAATGGGAAACATCATAATATCCGATATAAAGACAGGTAAACAGTCATTTGACAGTGACAGGATTGATAAAAATCTCCAGCTCACATTATATCAGATGGCCCTCAAGGCAAACGGGTATCATAACAGGGATATACTCCTAAAGCTCGATACGTTAATAAAGACAAAGCAGCCAAAGTTCGAGCCTTTCTACACCTTAAGGACACAGGAAGATGAAAAGAGGGCAATCATAAAGATACGCTCTATATGGAATGGGATAAAAAACAGTATATTCATACCCAATGATACCTCCTGGAAATGCAAAGAGTGTCCATACAAGACATACTGCAATGAATGGTTCAAAAACGGAGGTTAAACAAATGATCAGACTCAATGAGGCACAGAAAAAGGCAGCGAGTTTTAAAAACGGTGTGGCAAGTTGTATAGCCATACCAGGCTCAGGCAAGACTATCACCATGGCACACAGAATTGCAAATTTAATACAGAACCATAATGTCCCTCCTGAGAACATATTGGGCCTTACCTTCACCAGAAACGCTGCAACAGCCATGAAGGAAAAGCTACAACCTGTTCTCAGGGATCTGACAAAAAAGGTTAATTTATCTACCATCCATAGCTTCTGCTACAGTTTATTAAAATCAGAAGGGAAGATATTTGAAATCATAACAGACGACGAGCAGCTTAACATCATAAAAAAAATACTGAGAAGACATAAAATCAATAACATACCATCTGGTGTATTTGTAAGAGAGATTAATCTTGCCAAGAACAACCTCACATCAATAGACGAGTTCAAGGTTCTCTTTGCAGGGGATGAGGTTATGGAGAAGATAGCTTATGTATATGAGCTTTATGAAAAAGAGAAGAAAAGGAAATTCCAGTTTGATCTGAATGATCTTCTGGTAGAGACCTATAATCTCTTAAAAGATGATAAAGACATAAGGAAGAAATATCAGTCCATCTACACCCATATACTCATAGATGAGTTCCAGGACACAAACCCTGCCCAGATGGAGATAATAAATCTCCTCGTTAAAGAAAGATGCAATAATAAGACAAGCCTCTTTGTGGTAGGCGATGACTGCCAGAGTATATATGCCTTTACAGGGGCATCTGTGAACAATATCCTAAACTTCAGTAAGTCCTTCCCTGAATCCGAGCAGTTCATACTTGATCTGAACTACAGAAGCACAAAGAAGATACTCCACATCTGTCAAAAGCTCATACACCACAACAAGAGAAAGATAGAAAAGGTATTAAGGACTGATAACCCTGAAGGGGAGGATATAGTGGTACTGGAAGGCTTAAATGAAGAGGATGAGGCCATGCAGATAGTATCAGAGATAAAAGACCTATCAGAAAGAAAAGGATATGCATATAAGGACATTGCCATCCTCTACAGGGCCAATGCCCAGTCAAGGGTCATAGAAGAGGCACTGAGAAAACAGAAGATACCATATCATATAGAGAATGGCATGAACTTCTATCAGAGGTTTGAGGTAAAGGTATTATTAGAATACCTAAGGTTAATAAACAATCCATATAGTGATTCAGGGGATGAGGCATTAAAAACAATAATAAATATACCCAACAGATATATCGGCAAGAAGTTCATCACAGAACTGGAGGAATACGCCGCTGAAAAGAATATATTCCTTTATGATGCCCTAAAAGTCATAAGGATAGATGTGCCCTATATACGAAAGTATGTAAGAGAGTTTATATCCATAATGGAGCCATTGATAAAGGATGTTGCCTCAATTGAACCGCAAGAGCTGATAAGTATATTAAGAGAAACTCTTGATTATGACAGGTTCATAACAGAGGACGAGATTCCATCCCCTGACGATGAAAAGATAGCAAATATAAATCAGCTTATGCTTTCTGCAGTGAGGTATAGCAATATAGAATCATTATTATCCTATACAGATACCTTCACGGATGAAGAAAGCAATGACAAGGAAGGGGTGGCACTGATGACTATACACAAGTCTAAAGGCCTTGAGTTCCCCGTAGTGTTCCTTATTGGATTGATAGAAGGAATCTTGCCTAATAAAAGAAACGACCTTGAAGAAGAAAGAAGATGCGCATTCGTTGCAGTCTCAAGGGCAATGAAGTTGCTCTATCTAACCCACTCAAGGATGTATATGGGAAAGAAGGTAAAAAAGAGTACATTTCTGGATGAGATGATGAGCAAGTGAAAATGCAAAGCGAGATAAAAAAGGCACCTGTCCGATAGGACGGGTGCCGAATAGATATACTTGAGTGTAAATTTGAAAACTTGTAAATTTTTTTGTTAGTAATATTTTCTGGTGACATATAGTGGTAATTAATAAATAATATTATAATATTCTAATAGAAGTGATATCATGTTACAATGGACATTCAAATAAACAACGAAAATATGACAGTTAAGGCATATAACTTTGACGAGGCTCTAAAAAGGCAGGGCTCACAGAATTTTAATAATGATGATTTTAAAAAGACATTTTACTACAGACTACTGAAGAAATTTATTATTTGAAGAATAAATATCAATTTTTTTAAATTATTATTACTGCAACATAAAAACATCATCCTTTTTGCAAATTGAATATGTCACCATGTAGTTATGATCTTCCTCCCATAATACACAGGGTATCTCTCCATAATCATGATGGAATATATGCCATGAACCATGAAGCTAGCGGTTAATAATAA
>JAOAHW010000056.1 GCA_026415015.1 Syntrophorhabdaceae bacterium | reverse complement strand
GATAGACCCCTTGGGAAGTCTCGAAGGACATTCCAGTATATCTTTTTGTTCTTGCCTGGTTTGACCTTACCAAAATCTCCCTCAAGGTGGAGATTATCCTGGGTATAGACTTTACCATTTATGGTGAGGGTAAGTGTTACCTCTGCCTCTTCATCACCTATAAGGTCATATTCAAAGAGTACCCTGTTTCCTACCTGCTGGGGACGGGTATTTACCACCTCAGAGGCAAAGAGCATAAAGGGGAATAAAATCAATAGTAAGATGACTAAGTAGCTACGGCTTATCATTTTCTATAACCTCAATCAGGCATTGAAATATCTCTTTGATGTGAGAGAGTTCATCACTCATAGGTTTTTTAGTCTCCTTTTTATGCCTTCATAATAGAATCTCTCATATTTTCTCAAAAATATCTCAAAATCACAGGAGGCTGAGAGGATGCCTGCCATATATCTTGCCCTCTTCCACCTCTTTTATCTCTATATTCACACTGACATCACTGGTAGGGATGGCTTCTGATGCCTTGATGGGTATCTCCTGTCTTATGGTCTTTCCTGCAGGGATTGTGCCTATTGTAACAGAGGCAGGGATATAAAGACCCTTGACATCCTTATCTACTGTGATATCTGCCTTTACATCAAATGCATCGCCCTTGCCTGAATTTTCAATAGTAATAGTGAGTTTACCTGTCTCTTCTGCATCAAGGATGTTGTTACCTGATGGCTCCAAGAAGGATACATGAGCAGTGAGGTTCGGAGGAAGGGGAAAGACATTTACCTTGAATTGCCCTTTGCCTGCCATGACTATGAGAGGGAAAAGAAGGGATATTAAGAGAAGGGAAAAAATTGATTTTTTCATCCTAACCCCCCTTTTATGAGATTTGAGATGTTTTTCATAGAAAATACCATAGTAATTAAGGGATTACAAATAATTTTTATGCCATTATTATTGCTCAATAATTTAGAACATTCTCTGGCGAAGTTAAAATTCTTGTCCTATGACTGCATTCAAGCAAAAATAAGTGTACACAAAACTTCTTTAAACAGGGAAATATGTCTTTATCTTGAACATCTTTTTTTCAGGAAACCTGTAGATTTTAATTGAAAATTTCTTTTCCATATCTGAGAGGAATGATTCTATCTCCTTTTTTGTCCTGGCAGTTATGGTAAACCAGAGGTTTAGCTCGCCGTCCCTCTCATAGTTGTGTGTAACACCGCTGTGCCTGTTTATCTCCCCTGCTATATCCACAATCATGTCTTTTTCTGCATGGAGACCGCACAAGACACTCTCAAAGCCAAGCCTTTTCCTCTCCAGGATGGGTCCTATGCGTCTTATTATACCTTTTTCTTTAAGTGTCTTTACCCTGTTTAAGACCTCTTTCTCATCAAGCCCTACCATCTCACCTATTACCTTAAAAGGTCTATCTTCTACAGGGAAGGACTCTTGGATTATATTTAGAATTGCCCTGTCTATTTTATCCATCTAGTTTTGTGTCCACTGTTTTTAAAAGTATCGTTATTATTTTTAGATACATCTCTGAGGATTAATAATAAACCAGTTTGTATGTATTTGTAAAATCAAAATCTCTCAAAGGATACGGGTAGGTAATAGGTTATGAATCAAGGCCCAATATCGAATAAATCCTATACGATTCCTTTTAAAGGCTTTATGTTATTCTTTAACCCTTTTTCTTTTCCTTCTCTAATTTTCTCTTTTCCTCGTCCCTTATCTCACGACGGAGGAGCTTTCCTACCTTAGATTTAGGCAGCATATCCCTGAACTCTATATATTGAGGGACTTTATAGGGTGCAAGCCTGTCCCTGCACCACCTTATAAGCTCTGTGCTCCCTACACCTTTTGCATCCTCTTTCAGGACAACAATAGCCTTTATTCTCTCGCCCACTTTTGGGTCAGGTACACCAACAACGCAGGCACCTATAACAGTCGGGTGATCCTGGAGCGCTGCCTCTACCTCTGATGCAGAAACCCTGTATGCCTTGTATTTTATGACATCAGCAGTCCTCTCCATGAACTGGAGCTGTCCGTCCTCTGTCATGGATACAAAATCACCCATACGATAATAGATAGAACCATTAATATTAACAAAAGACCTCTCTGTCTCTTCAGGTTTCTTCCAGTATTCTTTTATGGTGTAGGGTGAAGTGATGAGGAGTTCACCGACTTCACCCTGGGGGAGTGGTTGAAGGGTCTCTTGGTCTGCTATGATACACTTTCTTGTCTTGAGGGGTGTCCCAATAGTCTTTGGCCCTGGCTCTCTGTCCAGGAGGCTGTATGTAACATGACCTATCTCTGTAGAACCATAGACCTGATAGAGGGGTATATGATAACGGTCCTTCCAGCTCTTAAACACCTCAACAGGAAGGGCATCTCCACCGCAGTAACAGTATCTAAGAGAACTGAGGTTATACTGGTCAAGCCTGTCATTCTCAAGGATCATCCTGTATAAAGCAGGGACACCAAGCATCCATTTGATCCTGTACCTCTCTATGGCAGCCAGAACAGCATCCACCTCTGGGGAGGGCATCAGTACCACTGTATTACCAAAATTAAAACCAAAGGCTATTGCAAAACCCTTTGCCATTATATGGAATAGGGGATTTATCATAAGGACACTGTCTTTTCCTTCTTCCACATGATCACCTATGACATCCTCCATAATATCCCTTATATAGGATACCTCTCCTGCATGGTTACCTGGGACACCCTTTGGAAAACCAGTTGTACCGCCTGTATACATGATGTATGCCAGGTCATTATAGGCATCTATCTCTACCTTAGGGGGTTTAAAACGGCTCTTATAGAGTATCTCATTGAAGGATATGACCTCCTTGGTTTTTTCCACAACACCCCTTGGCACCTTATCAAACATATAACCTATGGCTTTCTTCCATGGGGGAAGAAGGTCTACGAGATTTGTCACAATGACCTTATTAAGGCCTGTTACATTCATTACCTCCTTTACATAACCAAAGTTTGTATCAAGACATATTATTGCCTTCACATCAGCGTTCATTACCATATAGGAGATCTCATAGGCTGTATAGATAGGCGATACAGGTACCACCACAGCACCTATCTTATTGATGGCAAAATTGGCTATTATCCACTGGGGACAGTTTGGGATATAGAGCAGGACCTTATCCTGTTTTTTTATCCCCACAATATTCATGAGGCCGTATGCAAACTTATCAATGAGTGTAGACAGTCTCCCATAGGTAAATCTCTCTCCGAGATATACAAGGGCAGTATGGTCTGAATAACGTTCTGCCATCTCCTCAAAACGGGTAAAGGTATATTCGTTTTCAAATTCTCTCATATAAACCCTCTCATACACCAAAATACGCTGACTTTACGTCAGGATTATCCAGCAATTCCTCTTTTGTTCCTGAGAGGACACTTGAGCCGTTTTCCATAATATATCCATAATCGATAATAGGCATAACAGGTCTTGCATACTGCTCTGTGATGATAATGCTTATACCCTTTGTATCCCTTATCTCTCTTGTTCCATCTATAACGATCTTCTGGTATGCAGGGCTTAGACCGAGTAGTGGTTCATCAAGGAGGAGTATCTTTGGGTTTGCCATAAGGGCCCTGCCTATGGCGAGCATCTGCTGCTCACCACCGCTTAAGAACCCGCCCTGTCTGTTCAGGTGGTCTTTTAGCCTTGGAAACAGGTTCAATACATAATCAATGTTTTCCTTTGTCTGTCTCCTTGTGGATAGGTATGCACCTATCTTTAGGTTTTCAAGGACAGAGCTCTCAGGGAATATCCTCCTCCTCTCAGGACAGAGTATAATGCCTTTTTTCGCCCTTTTATGTGGCTTTAGGTCTGTCATGTTTTCGCCATCCAGAAATATACTGCCAAAGACACTGATACGCTCCCCTCCCCTCATCTCCTCCTTTTTCTTTATGTCAAGGATAATCCCTGAGAGGGCATACATAAGGGTGCTCTTTCCTGCGCTATTTGACCCGAAAACACCTATTATCTTGCCCTCGTCACACTGGATACTCACATTATTAAGGGCAAGCATGTTCTCATAAAAAACCATCATCTCACGGGCTTCAAACATTGTATTATACCTCTTCGCTCCCTAAATAGGCCTCTTTGACCCTCTTGTCTTCTATCACCTCACTGTAATTGCCCTCAGCAATCTTCTCGCCGAAATTAAGCGCCATGACCCTGTCTGCCACCCTGAACAATTCCCTTAAGCGATGCTCCACCATTATAAGGGTTATACCATCCATCTTTAGTTTTTCTATCAGGGGTAGCATGCTGGCGATCTCAC
The DNA here is from genome assembly GCA_026415015.1 of Syntrophorhabdaceae bacterium. GTDB lineage: Bacteria > Desulfobacterota > Syntrophorhabdia > Syntrophorhabdales > Syntrophorhabdaceae > DTOV01. The sequence goes on along the minus strand of JAOAHW010000056.1, from coordinate 2,370 downwards.
TCATGCTAAGCCCAGAAAAGACCTCGTCACAGAATATGATCTCTGGTCTTAAGGCAATGCAGCGGGCAAGCTCAAGCCTCTTCTGGTATCCTGTAGGCAATGTGGATGCAAGTTTATAAGGGACACGAGAATCCCTCTCGAATCCTATCTCTTCTAAAATATCCACTGCCACCGTGTCTCTGTCTCCATGTTTTCCTCCGCCTCGCCATCCCCCTGCCTTTCTTGCCCTGGGAGACCACAGAGGCACTATAAGATTCTTAAAGGCAGGGAGGGAATAATAGGGTCTCATTATCTGAAAGGTCCTTGCAATACCCATGTGGGCAATCTTATGGGGTGGCAGATTTGTAATATCATGACCCTTGAAGGATACATGACCTGCATTAGGCTTTATAAAACCAGTTATGCAGTTTATGAGGGTGGTCTTGCCTGAACCATTCGGTCCTATAATCCCGTATATCTCTCCAGCACGGACATCAAAACTTACATCCATAAGTGCCTTTAAACCACCAAAGGATTTGCTTATCCCCTTCACTGATATAATAATATTATCACTCATACCTTTACCCATCTTTCAAATTGATGATACTTTCTCTGGAGATAAACCATAAGCCCCTCACTTTTCAATACAATGAAGGCAGTGAGGGCAACACAGTAGATAACTATCCTGAAGGTCCCGAAAAATCTCAAAAATTCTGATAATGGCACAAGTATGAAGCTACCTATAACAGCCCCCACAAGGGTCCCTCCTCCGCCGATAACCACTGAGGCAATAGGGATGATAGAGAAGTCAAGGGCAAAAAGAGACAGCCCTGCCCACATGTAGAGATGGGCAATATATGCACCACCAAAACAACACATAAAGGATGCAATAAAAACAGCAAGGGTCTTCATATATGTTATACTTATCCCTGATGCCCTCACTGCCTGGTCATTGTCCTTAACCCCCCTTATGACAAGCCCTATATCCTGATTGACAAATCTCCTCATGCCAAATAGACAAAGGAGCATGAAGATTATAATTATATATTGCTCTGCATACTCATGGGGAAAACTTGCCACACCTGTTATACCGTTTGTGCCGCCGAGGATGTTAAGGGCCTCTATGACACGGGTGGCGAGTAGGGGATACATAAGGGTTACAATAGCGAAATACACCCCCCTCAAAGGCAGGCATGGCAATACTGTCAAGGTGCAGAAGACAGCCCCGAGTATAGTGGCAAGGGGTATAGAGACATAGATTGGAAAATGGAGATAGACATTAAATATTGCAGAGAGATAGCCTCCTACACCTACAAAGAATGCACCACCAAGACATACAAGGCCCACATAGTTAGCAAGAAAATCAAAGGCAAGGGCAAGGAGTGAGTATACAAACATGATGTTTATAACCCTCTTCCAGTATGGGGCAAGTTCAAGAAATAAAGGCAAAACAAGGACTCCTACTATCAGGAGAAGTCTCGGTCCCATAAGATAAAGTATTTCTCTGTATGAAGAGATAGCATAGATGCCTTCTGTCCTTACCTTTATACCCCTGTCAATCCTTTCTTTACGCATCATCTCCATGGTCTATACCCTCTCTTCAAGTTCTTTCTGTTTACCAAATATCCCTGAAGGCTTAATGAGAAGTGTAACTATAATGGCAACGAGGGCAACAACCATCTGATAGTGGGATGATAGAAACGCCTCTGTCAGGATCTGGGCAAAGCCTATAATAAATGAGGCTATTATTGTTCCTGCCCAACTACCCAAACCCCCTATGACACATACAGCTATGGCAAAGATGAGGACATTATATCCTGCCTCAACAATGATATTTCCCAAAGGCAAAAGCACAACAGCAGCAAACCCTGCGAGGCCTGAGCCTATGGCAAGGGATATTATGGCTGTCATATCAGAGTCTATCCCTAACATCATGGCTGCCCTCTCATCCTGGGCAATGCCCCTCAATGCAAGGCCAACCTTGTTAAAGTGGGTGAATAGATAGAGGAGGATGAATGTGCATATGCCAACACCAACTACAATAAGCCTCTGGTGGTCAATATTTGTCCCGAATAAGTTCACAGTGCCTTCTGAGAATGTGGGCAGTGTGAATGTCATACCTCTTAATCCTCCCCATCTCAATCCCTCAAGGATTGCAAGGCCTATGGCATATGTGGCTATAATCTCTGATATCTCCATACCCCTTATCCTTATCAGAATAAACCTGTAGATCAATGCACCTATTATGCATGTTATGGCAATGGCAATAAATATGGCAAAGGGATATGGAAAACCTTCAAACTTATTCATAAACAGCCATGCTATATACCCTGTAGTTATATACAGGGCGCCGTGGGCAAAATTCGGTAGCCTGCTGATGCTGTATACGAG
>JAOAHW010000045.1 GCA_026415015.1 Syntrophorhabdaceae bacterium | reverse complement strand
TTTGGAGGTAGTATATGAGACCATATTTTGAAAAGATGCAAGACTGGGGAAAACCAGTTAAGCCTAATGCAGCCAATGCAGAGGAGATTAAAAAGGTTGAAAAAGAGATCGAGGCATTGATTGACCAGAAAAAGAAGGCAGGATTACCACAAGAGACACTCAACAAAAGAGGTGAATGGACAGTATATCAGAGACTCGATTACATCCTTGACCCAGGAACATGGGCACCACTTCATATGCTCTATGACCCAATGGATGAAGAATCCGGGACAACAGGTGTAGTTGATGGTCTCGGTAGAATCAATGGAAGATGGTGTGTAATTATAGGCTTTGATAACAAGGTCCTTGCCGGTGCATGGATTGCAGGTCAATCTGATAATATCCTCAGGGTAACAGACATCGCAAAGAGGCTCCATTGCCCTCTCGTATGGCTTGTAAACTGCAGCGGAGTAAAGCTTCCAGAACAGGAAAAGGTATATGCAAACAGACGTGGAAACGGAACAACATTCTTCAGACACGCAGAATTAAATAAACTCGGTATCCCTGTCCTTGCTGCCATATATGGAACAAACCCGGCAGGCGGTGGCTATCAGGGAATAAGCCCAACCTTACTCCTTGCCCATAAAGACTGTAATATAGCTGTTGGTGGTGCAGGTATAGTGAGCGGTATGGCACCAAAAGGCTATTTTGATGAGGAGATGGCAGAGACCATTATAGAGGCAACGAGGAAGTTTAAGGCAGTTCCTCCTGGAAGGGTGGAGATTCACTATGACCATACAGGCTTTTTCAGAGAAGTCCATCCCACTGAAGAAAGCCTTCTTGATTCATTGAAAAACTGGGTAACAAAACTGCCTGCATATGACCCTGCATTCTTCAGGGTAGCAAAACCAGCAGAGCCAAAATTTCCTGCAGAGGATCTATACAATATCGTGGCCTTTAACCAGAAGATGGTCTATGATGTAGAACAGTTTATGGCAAGGCTTGTAGACAACAGCGAACATATGGAATTCAGACCAGGTTATGGCCCAGAACTATACACAGGCCTTGTAAAGATAGATGGTTTCCTTATAGGTATAGTGGCAAACAGGCAGGGTATGATGCCAAAGGGTTACCCACAGTATGCGCCCTATCCAGGGATAGGTGGAAAGTTCTACAGAGAGGGTCTCATTAAAGTCAATGAGTTTGTGACACTCTGCGGCAGAGACAGAGTCCCTATGGTCTGGATTCAGGATACAACAGGTATCGATGTAGGCGATTACGCAGAGAAGGCAGAACTCCTTGGCCTTGGTCAGTCACTTATTTACTCCATTGAGCAGAGTGATGTACCCATGATAGCCATAGTATTGAGGAAAGGTACTGCAGCAGCACACTATATCATGGCAGGTCCACAGGCAAATAATAACAATGCATTCACCCTCGGCACTGCCACAACAGAGATATACGTTATGCACGGCGAGACAGCAGCAGTAGCCACCTTTGCAAGGAGACTTGTAAAAGAAAAAGATTCAGGCAAACCCCTTGCACCAGTTATAGAGGCCATGAACAAGATAGTAAAAGAATACTATGATAAATCAAGACCAGCATACTGCGCAAAGATGGGTCTTGTGGACGAAATTGTAAAGCTTACAGATCTGAGGAAATACCTTGTGGCATTTGCAAACTGCTGCTATCAGAACCCAAAATCCATTACACCTCATCATCAGATGATACTGCCAAGGATTATAAAAGGCTAAACAAGAATCTTTCAAAAAACAGGGTGGGTATATGCTCACCCTGTTTTTTTTAGGTAACTGTTAACCATTTAATAAATTATGTTGACTGATATTCTTTATTTTTGTATTTATAAGGATTCAGAAAGATGATAGAGAGACTTGAAAGCAGGCTAAAAGAAATAAAAGAAAAGGGTAATTACAGGCAGATAAGATATATCAAACCCCAATCAGCGACAAGGATTATCTATGAATCAAGACAGTGTCTTAATCTATGCTCTAACAGCTATCTATCTCTTCATACCCATCCAGAGATAATAGAGGCAGCAAAAGAGGCTATAGAGACATACGGTGTGGGGACATGTTCATCCAGGAGCGTCTCAGGGAGCATTGACCTTTACAGGAGATTAGAAGAAGAGGCAGCAGCATATAAGAGATATCGCAGGGGGCTTATATTCTCCAATGGATACCTGGCCAACATAGGAATTATATCAACCCTTACTGAAAGGGGTGATGTGATATTCAGTGATGAGCTCAACCATTCAAGTCTTATCCACAGTATGAGGCTCACAAAGGCAAAAAAGGTTATCTACAGACACAGGGACATAAATGACTTGGAGGATAAGATAAAAAAAGACAAGAGCAAGGGGAAACGTTTTTTGGTAACAGAGACAATCTTCAGTATGGACGGGGATATAGCGCCTTTAAAAGACATATATGAGCTTAAAAAGAGATATGACCTGAATGTAATCATAGACGATGCACATGGGACAGGTGTGTTTGGAGAAAAAGGCACAGGTATAGAGGAGATGTTTGGGCTATCAGGTGAGATGGATGTCCATATGGCAACATTTGGCAAGGCACTTGGTTCTTATGGGGCATTTGCCCTGGGAAGTGATACAGTAATAGAATATCTTATAAACAGGGCAAGGACATTTATGTATACTACAGCCCTGCCACCTGCCACTATTGCTTCATCTATGAAGGCCCTTGAGATAGTTAAAAAAGACTACTCCTTTAAAAAACTTCTCTGGGAAAATATAGGATATTTTAGAAAAGGTCTTACAGAGGCAGGATTTAATTTAGGTGACAGTGAAGGCCCTATTATTCCTATTGTGGTAGGTGAAGACAAAAAGACTGTCAAGATGCAGGAAATGCTCCTTGATATGGGTATCTTCCTCCAGGCAATAAGACCTCCTACAGTACCTGAAGGGACATCGAGACTAAGACTGACCATAGTAAAAGGTTTTACAAGGGATGATATGGATTACGCTATATCTTGTCTCATAAAGGCAGGTAGAGAAATAGGATTGATCTGACCTTTTAAAAATCATTTTTTAACTTAATTGAAATATCGGAGGCAGTATGGATAAAAAAAGACAGCTTGTGGAATGGGACAAAAGATACATATGGCATCCATTTACCCAGATGAATGATTATATGAAATCAGAACCCCTTGTCATAGAAAGGGCTGAGGGTTTCTACCTTATAGATATAGAGGGTAAAAGATATATAGATGGTGTATCATCTCTTTGGGTTCTGGTGCACGGCCATGGCAAAAAAGAGCTGATAGAGGAGATAGATAAGCAGGCAAAAAAACTCTGCCATTCTACCCTCCTTGGGCTTGCCAATGTCCCTTCTATCCTTCTTTCAAAGAAACTTGTTGATATTACCCCTTATGGTCTAACAAAGGTCTTTTATTCAGATAATGGCTCAACATCTGTGGAGATAGCCCTCAAGATGGCATATCAATTTTGGCAGCAAACAGGGAATAAGAAAAGAAAACGTTTTATAAAATTTTCCAATGGTTATCATGGGGATACGATAGGCTCTGTGAGTGTTGGAGGTATAGACCTCTTTCATAAGATATACAGGCCCCTGCTTTTTAAGACCTATAAGGCACCTTCACCATACTGCTACAGGTGCCCTTTAAAATTGAAAAAAGACTCGTGTGGCCTTGCCTGTGTTGATGAGTTTGAAAAAGTTGTTAAAAGATACAGGGATGAGGTGTGTGCAGTGATTATAGAACCTGTTGTCCAGGGTGCAGCAGGCATGATAGTTCAACCAAAAGGTTTTTTGAATGCTGTATGGAAAATAACAAAGGACAATGAACTACTTTTTATTGCAGATGAGGTCGCTACTGGCTTTGGAAGGACTGGTTATATGTTTGCCTGTGAAAAAGAGGGTGTCCATCCTGATTTTTTATGCCTCTCCAAGAGTATCACTGCAGGATATCTCCCCCTTGCTGCTACATTAACAACTGAAGAAGTATTCAATGGTTTTCTCGGGAGGTTTGAGGAGTTTAAGACCTTTTTTCATGGACATACATACACTGGTAATCCTATTGCTTGTAGCGTTGCATTGAAAAATCTTGAACTTTATGAAAAAGAAAGCCTCATTGATAAACTCCAACCAAAGATTGATATGCTAAGCCATGAGCTCAAAAGATTTGAAGATTTACCTTCTGTGGGTGAGGTGAGACACCAGGGTTTTATGGTGGGTATAGAGCTCGTGAAGAATAAAAAGACAAAAAGACCCTATCCACCTGGGGAAAAAATAGGTCAAAAGGTAATCCTCGAGGCCCGTAAGATGGGTGTGGTAATAAGACCCCTTGGCGATGTCATAGTATTGATGCCGCCCCTTGCAATAGATGAGGGTACGTTAAAGGAACTCATAGATGTTACATATAAGTCCATAAAAGAGGTTGCCATGGCAGCAAAATAACTGTTATTTACTGTTTATCCTCCCATAAGAAAGGCAATGACAAGCAGGTATTTTACTATTGACAATGATTTCAATATATCATATATGAAAAAGGCAAAAGGCGGTGTAGCTCAGTTGGTCAGAGCATGCGGCTCATATCCGCAGTGTCCGGGGTTCAAGTCCCTGCACCGCCATTTTTTCATTTCCTTAGATTTACCAAAAAAACTAAAATGAAAGGTGAATTATGGCAAAAGACCTGGCCTTAAAAAAGACTATTTTGTTGTTTGTACTTGTAATATTATTTTTATTTACATGCACGTGGACTGCCATGGGTGTTGAAAGGAAGATAAAAAATATGCCCAGACCTCAAGTTCCACCCAAGCAACAGCAAGTAGATGTGATTATAGACGATTCTAACCTCCAGGACAATTTGAAAAAGGCTGAGGAAATGTTGAAAAAAGGCGAGTTTCAGACCTCCCTTAATACATCCCTTAAGATCTATGACTACACACGGTCTGTATTGGCTACAATAAATCTTTTACAGAAACAATACGAGAAGATCGCAGCCGACCAAAAGACACCCCTCAAGGACAGGGAAGACCTGCTAATAAAGATGCAGAGGATGGATAATCTCATAGGAAGATACAAAAAGGCAAAAGAGCAATCTGCCCTGAATATAGGCCATATCTACACAAAAAGGGGTGAGATTGACAAGGCAAGGAGGTATCTCTTTGAGGTCCTTGAGTCAGCACCTTTTGATCTGAAAAAAGACTCTACCTGGATGAGGGCAAAGACACTCCTTTTGGAGGCCTATAGCTTAGAAGGCGAATTCTGATTTGAAAGACAGAAACTCCATAATCAGTGAAGTCCTATCATTGTTGAATATATCAGAAAGGGTCAATAAAATATTCGTAGAAGACGTACCATCACCGTGGGATGAAAAGGCCTTTATAAAAAGAAAAAAAGGTTATCTTGAGGTAAAGTTAAGGTTATGGGAAGATAGCTCATTCCTTTATGGGAGGATATACAGGTTATTTCTCTATATATATGATGTCTTAAGAGAGGATTTTCATTATGACCCGTCAAAATCACCGGACGAGGAGAAAGAACCACGCCTTAAAGATAGGCATAACCAGATCTGGAGTATATATGTTGATAGTCGATTAGAGAGAAGGGGTATAGAAAATTTCTTTGACCGTATTACAAGGAAGAATATTTTTGTAGATTCAGAAAAGGAATTGTCCTGGGAAGAGGCATCGCTTATCTTTCAAGAACTCTGGAATAAAGAGGATTATACATATCCAGAGATAACAGAGATTACATATAATCTCAGTGCTTTTGCAGAAAAAAATACCGAGGCAAATAGAGATAAAACAGAATGCCTTGTCAATAATCTATTAAGCCACAAGGGCGTGATAAAACAGATTGAAAGGTTGCCATCAACAAACCTGAGAAATTGTCTCAATGACCTATTGAGCTTTACAGCATATAAGTGCAAAGACACCTATATTGGTGCAAATTATTACGGCATTTATATGACATACAATAAAAAACTATTTGTTGAGATAATCCCAGCAGAGGACAACACGATATTCTTAACAATCATAGACCCTTTTACAAATAAGACAGTATCCATAATAGTCAATGAAAATACCGATATGAAGATTATTCAGGAAAAGATCTTTACCATCTACAAGATGATGGCTCAAGAATAGTAGTTCTATCGCCTTAACCTTTTCAGGGCTAATTCAAAGGTATATTCATAGAGGTGCATGCCTTTACTTATGGCTGTAATTGTCCCGTCTTCTATACCTATCTCATGGCACATATATTCTTTTAAAAGCTGGATGGCAGCCAGATTAGAAGGAAATCCTGCC